>NZ_JADPKH010000132.1:0-49628 GCF_023073835.1 Bradyrhizobium sp. 153
GATGCCGGCCTCGATCGCCATCCGTCCGCCGAACGGCTTCAAGCCGGTGTAGCTGAGATAGGCGTTCTCGACCCCGGAGACGCCACCGCCCGGAAGGGATCCCGGCGCCGCGCCGCCAAATCCATCGGACGAGCCGCCGAAGTCGTAGACCAGCGCGAAGTTCCAGTCGTTGAAGAACTTGCCGGTCAGGCCGATGCGCGCGCGGCGAACGTTCTGGCCGCTGTCGAGCTTCTGCGGCACGGTCGCCGCGGTGTTTGGACGATAGTCATAACCACCGACATCCCAGTGCAGGCGGCTGGTGATGGCGACGCAATTGGCCTGGTCGGCGGTGCAGACAGTTGGCCGGTTGTTCGGCATCGTCACGACCACACCGGAGGCCGGCGCCGGTCCTTTGACGGGGATTGCCGCATTGGCGTTGGCAACGACGGCCTTTGCCTCCGAGCGCGCCTCGGCCTTGGCTTCAGCCTTCGCTTCGGCTCTGGCCTTCGCCGTAGCCGCCGTGTTCGCCGCGGTCTGGCTCTGGAGCTTGTCGAGCTTCTGCTCCAGCATCTTCAGCTGCTGCTTCAACAGCGCGATCTCCTGCTCGCTGCTGCTTACCGTTTGGGTCTGGGCTTGGGCCTGCGAGGCCGCCAGCGCGCCGGCGAGACCGATCGCCGTGGCCGCAATCCTTGTTCTGCTCATGTCATGACTCCATCGTTTGACGAACTTCCCCAAGTCGCTGGCGGAGCCTAGGTGTGATCGATGACTGCCCCGCGACGCTGCGCCCGGTTGCGCGGTTCCCACTGATGCCAATTCGCCGCAACCGAATCCGCTCGACACTACAATGGTGGATGACGCGCATCATGCCAATCCATCACTCTGGCAAATTGCCGCTTAGTACGCTGTGCTTGCATCTCGGACACCACGGGGAAGAGGCCGAATATTGCCGCCCGGCGCCCTTCTATTGGCGGGCGAACGCGCCTATATTCCGGCGTCTTTTCCAAGAGGTAGGAATGTTTCGATCGACCTGGAGCGCCGTCGTCGCGGCCCTGTGCATAGCGTTTTCAGCCCACTTCAATCCGACTGCTGCGCAGGACCGTCGGGTGCCATCGTCGCCGGCCGAGCTGCGGCTGTCCTATGCACCGATCGTGCAGCGTGTGCAGCCGGCCGTCGTCAACGTCTATGCCGCCAAGGTGGTGCAGAACCGCAATCCGCTGCTCGACGACCCGATCTTCCGCCGTTTCTTCGGCGTGCCGGGCCAGCAGCCCGAGCAGATGCAGCGTTCGCTCGGCTCCGGAGTCATCGTCGATGCCTCCGGCCTCGTCGTCACCAACGTCCACGTCATCGAGGGCGCGGACCAGGTGAAAGTGTCATTGTCGGACAAGCGCGAATTCGAGGCCGAGATCCTGCTGAAGGATTCCCGCACCGATCTCGCCGTGCTCCGCCTGAAGGACTCCAAGGAGAAATTCCCGACTCTGGACTTCACCAATTCCGACGAATTGCTGGTCGGTGACGTCGTCCTCGCCATCGGCAATCCCTTCGGCGTCGGCCAGACCGTGACCCACGGCATCATCTCGGCGCTGGCGCGCACGCAGGTCGGCATCACCGATTACCAGTTCTTCATCCAGACCGATGCGGCGATCAATCCCGGCAATTCCGGCGGCGCGCTGGTCGACATGAGCGGCAAGCTCGCCGGCATCAACACTGCGATCTATTCGCGCTCCGGCGGCTCGCAAGGTATCGGCTTTGCCATTCCCGCCAACATGGTGCGCGTCGTCGTCGCTTCCGCCAAGAGTGGCGGCAAGGCAGTGAAGCGGCCGTGGCTGGGGGCAAAATTGCAGGCGGTGACGCCCGAGATCGCCGAAAGCCTCGGCTTGCGTTCGCCGACCGGCGCGCTGGTCGCAAGCGTGGTGCCGAATGGCCCCGCGGCGAAGGCCGGCCTGAAATCCTCCGACCTCATCACCGGGATCGACGGCCAGATCGTGGACGATCCCAATGCCTTCGACTACCGCTTCGCAACCCGTCCGCTGGGCGGTACCGCGCAGATCGACGTGCAGCGCGGCAGCAAGCCGGTCAAGCTGACGGTGGCGCTGGAGACTGCCCCCGACACCGGCCGCAACGAGCTCGTCGTGACCGCGCGCTCGCCATTCCAGGGCGCGAAAGTCTCGACCATCACGCCGGCGCTCGCCGACGAATTGCATCTGGATGCCGACACCGAAGGCGTCGTGATCACCGATATCGGCGGCGATACCGCGGCCGCAAATGTCGGTTTTCAGAAAGGCGACATCATCCTGGCCGTCAACAACCAAAAGATCAGCAAGACCGGGGACCTCGAGAAGGCTGCCGGCGAGCGGTCGCGGATCTGGCGCATCACGCTGGTGCGCGGCGGCCAGCAGATCAACGTCACGCTAGGCGGATGAGTTCGAAGCGACCACAGGAGACGCCAACTCTCTTCGCCGCGGCGGGGCTCGATCACGACGCTCCACATCCGCTGCCGGACCGGCTGCGTCCGCGCGCGCTGTCGGAGGTTGTGGGCCAGGACCACATCCTCGGTCCGGACGGTGCGCTGACGCGCATGCTGGAGACGCGCACGCTCGGCTCGCTCATCTTCTGGGGGCCGCCGGGTACCGGCAAGACCACGGTGGCGCGGCTGCTGGCGGATGCAACCGACCTGCATTTCGAGCAGATTTCCGCGGTGTTCTCCGGTGTCGCCGATTTGAAGAAGGCCTTCGATGCCGCGCGCGCCCGCCGCGAGACGGGCAAGGGCACGCTGCTGTTCGTCGATGAGGTGCATCGATTTAATCGTGCCCAGCAGGATTCGTTTCTGCCTGTGATGGAAGACGGCACGGTGGTCCTGGTCGGCGCCACCACCGAGAATCCGTCGTTCGAGCTCAACGCGGCGTTGCTCTCTCGCGCGCGCGTCCTGGTGTTTCGCTCGCTCGATGCTGCCGCGATCGAAAAGCTGTTCGCCCATGCCGAGGCGGTCGAGGGCAAGAAGCTGCCGCTCGATGCCGAGGCACGCGCGGTTCTGGTGCGCATGGCCGACGGCGACGGACGTGCCTCGCTGACGCTCGCCGAGGAAGTCTGGCGCGCCGCGCGCAAGGACGAGATTTTCGACGCCGCGCAGCTGCAGGAGATTTTGCAGCGCCGCGCCCCGATCTACGACAAGTCGGCCGATGGCCATTACAACCTGATCTCGGCGCTGCATAAATCGGTGCGCGGCTCTGATCCCGATGCCGCGCTCTATTACCTCGCGCGCATGCTCGATGCCGGCGAGGATCCGCTGTTCCTGGCCCGCCGCGTCGTGCGCATGGCCGTGGAGGACATCGGGCTTGCCGATCCACAGGCGCTCGTCATCGCCAATGCGGCTAAGGACGCCTTCGACTTTCTCGGCCATCCCGAGGGGGAGCTCGCGATCGCGCAGGCCGTGGTCTATCTCGCCACCGCGCCGAAATCGAACGCGGTCTACACTGCCTTCGGCACGGCGATGCAGGTGGCAAAACAGGCCGGCTCGCTCCTGCCGCCAAAACACATCCTCAATTCCCCGACCAAGCTGATGAAGTCGGAAGGCTACGGCGCAGCTTACGAATACGACCACGACACGCCGGAAGCCTTCTCCGGCCAGGATTATTTCCCGGAAGCCCTGGGCCGCCAGACTTTTTATGACCCGCCCGAGCGCGGTTTCGAGCGCGAGATCAGAAAACGGCTGGATTACTGGGCCAAGCTGCGCAAGGAGCGGGGTGGCTGAGGCCCAATCGCCATTTCGTCGTGACGAAAGGGCTCTTTTGGGATAGGCAGGCAGCCATGAGCCGCCGCATCAAGAGAATGAACCCAAAGCCCCGTTCGCGCGACGAGCGCGGTGACGCGCGTCCCTTCAAGGCGCGCAGCGCGCAGAAAGCGGGGCCGCGGCCGGGCGGCAAGGCAGCGAGCAAGCCGCCGCGCTTTGCAGGCGAGCGCGCCGAGCGGCGCGCACCCAAAGCTGCGCTGGAAAAGACCGCGCCGGAAAAGTCCGTCGAGGCATTGCTGCCGACCAAGGTGCAGACTGTCACCGTCACGGCCGACGAGAACAACATGCGCGTCGACCGCTTTCTCGAAGCACGCTTTCCCGGCCTGTCGTTCTCCCACATCCAGCGCGTCGTGCGCAAAGGCGAGCTGCGCGTCGACGGCAAGCGCGTCGACAGCAAGGACCGCCTGGAGGAGGGCCAGAGCGTCCGCATTCCGCCGCTGAAGCTCGACACGCCGAAGGCCGCCGGCCCACTCTCGGAAGCCGCGCAGAAGACGCTGGCCGCGCTGAAGGAGATGACGATCTGGGAGGACGATGACGTGCTCGTGCTCAACAAGCCCGCCGGACTTGCCGTGCAGGGCGGCTCGGGCATGACGCGGCACATCGACCAGATGCTGGAGGTGATGCGCGATTCCAAGGGCCAGAAACCGCGCCTCGTGCACCGTATCGACCGGGAGACGTCGGGCTGTCTCCTGATCGCCAAGACGCGCTTTGCCGCCTCGCATCTGACCGGCGCGTTCCGCTCGCGGTCGGCGCGAAAGGTCTATTGGGCGCTGGTGCCGGGCCTGCCGAAGCCAAAGCAGGGCCGCATCTCGACCTTCCTCGCGAAGGAGGAGGGCGAGGACGATACTATCATGCGCATCGCCCAGCATGGCGATGAGGGCGCAAGCCACGCGGTGACCTATTATGCGGTGGTCGAGACCGCCGGCAACAAGCTGACCTGGGTGTCGCTGAAGCCGGTGACGGGACGCACCCACCAGCTCCGCGCCCACATGGCCCATATCGGCCATCCCATCGTCGGCGACCCCAAATATTTCAACATCGAGAATTGGCAGCTGCCGGGCGGCTTGCAAAACCGTCTGCATCTCCTGGCACGCCGGATCGTCATTCCGCATCCGCGCGGCGGCGTGATCGACGCCACGGCACCACTGCCGCCGCATATGCAGCAATCGTGGAATCTGCTCGGGCTCGACGCAACCCGGTTTGATCCGATCGAGAACGCGCCGGAGGAGTAGGGCTAGGCGCCGGGGCCAGCCAAAGCCCGGCGAACGGGCCGCAATGCCCGCAAGTTCCCTTATGCCTGCCGCTCGCTTTGTCGCCCGCCGCCCTTATCTTTGAAAGCTTAGCACTCAGCGACCGGGACCGAAGACTCACATGCGCGAATTGTTCGAAGAAGCTGCGGGGCAACCCGCGTCGGATCCGCAGGAATCGGCGCGCGCCTCCGCGCGCGCGCCCCTGCGCAAGCGCTTCTACAAGGATGCCGGCGCAGTCGAGGCCGAGGGCGGTTTCGCCATCGCCCTCGACGGCAAGCCGATCCGCACGCCCTCCGGCCGCCAGGTGCTGATTCCCTCGCGCGAGCTCGCCGATGCGGTTGCTGCCGAATGGGCGGCACAGGGCGAGACGATCGATCCCGTGACCATGCCACTGACGCGGATCGCCAACAGTGTAGTCGAGGGTGTGATCGACCGGATCGATCTCGTCAGCGACGACCTCGCAAAATACTTCGAGACCGACCTGTTGTTCTATCGCGCCGGCCACCCCGAAGGGCTGGTTGCCCGCGAGGCCGCGCATTGGGACCCCGTGCTGTTTTGGGCCGCAGAGACGCTGGGCGCGCATTTCATCCTGTCCGAAGGCATCATGCATGTGAAGCAGCCGGACGAGGCGGTCAGGGCCGCGCGCGCCGCGCTGCCGGGGGATGCCTGGTCGGTCGCGGCGCTCCATATGGTGACAACGTTGACCGGCTCGGCGCTGCTGGCGCTGGCCCTGGCCCATGGCGTGCGCGATGCTGGGCAGGTCTGGGCCGCCGCCCATGTCGATGAGGACTGGAACATCGACCAATGGGGCGTGGACGAGGAAGCGGCCGCTCGCCGCGCCACGCGCCTGCGGGATTTCGAGGCCGCCGTGACGGTCTTGGCGACGGTAAAGCCGCAAGCACCGGAAGGTCCTTAACGAGAGGTTTACGAGGCGGCCTTAGGGTGGCGCCAGCATTCCCTGGGCCCTTCGAGATGCCGACGCCGATAAGCTCGATCGTTCCGATCAGCGCCGCCAGCCCTGTGGCTGACGCGGCGACGCCCGATCTCGTGCTTCAGGCCGGCAGCGTTGTCGACGCCAAAGTGGTCAGCGTGCTCGCCGACAATCTCGTGCGGATCGCAATCGCCAACCTTTCGATGGACGTGATGTCGGAAGTGGCGTTGTCGCCGGGGCAGAATCTCCAGCTCGCGGTGTCGCAGAACGACGGCACCATCCGGCTCGCCGTCGTCGTGGGCGGGGCAGACGGGGCGGCGTCCGATCAGATTACGCTGACGCCGGCTGCGGCCTCGCTGATGGATAGCCCGCCGCTTGCGCCGTCGACGAGCGCTGCGCGCAATACGCTGACGCCAGCGGAGCAGATTGCCGTCACTGCGGCGTCCGCCGAGGCCGTGACCAGGCAGGGCAGCCAAGCGCCGCTATTCGCCAATCTCGCCGCGGTCGTCGTCGGCAGCGATTTGCCGGCGGGGCTGAAGCAGGCCGTGCTGGACGTGCTGGCGCAGCAGACGCCGCTCAACGCCGGGCTCGACGGCGGCGATATCGAGACTGCCTTCCAAAAGTCTGGCCTCTTCCTCGAAGCCTCGCTGGCCGCCGGCCGCACGCCGGCGTCCGGCGCAACGCCCGATTTGAAAGCGGCGTTGCTCGTGCTGCGCCAGACGCTGGCCGCGCTCGGGACAACCTCGCCTCAGACGCAAGGCGCCGCCATTCCTGCCAGCGCCACGGGCACACCGCAGGTCAACGCCGCGCCGGCGCAGGCAGCAGGTGAGGCCGCGCAGGCCGCATTGTCGTCAGCGGCCCCCGATATTGCCCAAACGGCGCAACATCCGCGCGGCGCTAATCTCGCGGCCGCGGTCCTCGCCGACATGGCTGCCAAGGCGCCACAAATGGCGATGCCGCGAACCGTGACGGCCGGCCTTGCCGCCAGCCTCTTGCAGGAGATGACGCAGAACCTGCCGCGGATCATCGGCAACGTGCCCGGCTCCAACAAGGCCGTACCGGATGGCCACATCTTCGAGGTGGCCACCCATGCGACCGCGCCACCACCGTTCCGCGGCGCATTGCCGGTGCCCCAACCCATCGCCTCGCCATCGCTCGCGCCCGATACCCCGCTCGCTGCAACCGTGCACCGTCTGCTCGACGACACCGATGCCGCGATCGCGCGGCAGACATTGCTTCAGATCGCCTCGCTCCCTGATCGCGCCGATGCCTCCGGCCACCGCATCGACCCGGCCGTGCCGCAATGGAGTTTCGAAATTCCCTTCGCAACCCAACAGGGCACCGCGATGGCGCAGTTCGAGATCTCGCGCGACGGCGGCAACGAATCCGCCGATCCCGCCACGCGTGCCTGGCGCGCGCGCTTCTCACTTAATGTCGAGCCGGCAGGTCCCGTGCATGCGCTGATCACGCTGAGCGGCGACAAGACTTTTGTGCGGATGTGGGCGGAGCGGCCGGCGACGGCGCAGCAGCTCCGCGCCGGAATCGGTGAACTCAACCAGGCACTGACGAGAGCCGAGCTCAAGCCCGGTGATATCGTGGTGCGCGAGGGCACCCCGCCGCAACCGGCGCCGGCCCGCGCCGGACATTTCCTGGATCGGGCCACATGAGCGACGCCTCCAAGCTTGCGATTGCCCTGCACTACGAGAAGGGCACCAACGCCCCCGTCGTCGTCGCCAAGGGCAAGGGCACGATCGGTGAAAAGATCGTCGAGATCGCCAAGGCCCATGACATTCCGATCGAGGAGAACGAGGTCTTGGCCGGCGCGCTCTCCAAGCTCGAGCTCGGCGAGGAGATCCCTCCAGACCTCTACAAGGCCGTCGCCGAAGTGCTGGTGTTCGTGCTGCGGCTTTCGGGTCGCGGGCGGTAGAGCATGATCCGGACCCCGGAGGACCGCGTTAGCGCAAAGTGTGGAGCGGTCTTCCGAAAAAACATCGTGCTCAAGAAATAACCTGTCATCGTTTCACCAGATATCGGCGGCATTGTCGCGACCACTCTCATCATCATTGGATACCGCTCTTGCTGACCCGTCGTTCCACCCTCGGTCTGCTTGCCGCAGCCGCCACCGTGCCGTCACGCGCGCTCGCTCACGTCGCGCCGCCGCGCAACGAAATCCGCGACAGCTTGGCCAAACGCTTCACCGATCTCGGCACATCGGGCACCTTCGTCGGCTACAAGGTCGAGGACTATCTGATCGTCGCCAGCGACAAGGAGCGCTCGGGCGAGGGGAAGCTGCCGGCCTCGACCTTCAAGATTCCAAACTCGTTGATTGCGCTCGAGACCGGTGTGGTCACTGACCCCGACAAGGACGTGTTTCCCTGGGACGGCGTGAAGCGTCCGATCGAGGCCTGGAACAAGGATCACACGCTGCGGACTGCGATTGCAGTCAGTGCGGTGCCGGTCTATCAGGAGATCGCGCGCCGCATCGGCCAGCAGCGCATGCAAAAGTATGTTGACGAGTTCGACTACGGCAACCGCGACATCGGCGGCGGCATCGACCAGTTCTGGCTCACCGGGGCCTTGCGCATCGATGCCGTCGAGCAGATCGACTTCGTCGACCGGCTGCGCCGGCGCGCGCTGCCGATCAGCAAGCGCAGCCAGGATCTCGTCTGCGACATCCTGCCGGTGACCAAGGTGGGCGAAAGCGTCATTCGCGCCAAGTCCGGCCTGCTTGGTGCTGAGCGCGGCGAGCCGTCGCTCGGCTGGATGGTGGGCTGGGCCGAGAAAGGCGAAGCGCACACCGTGTTCGCGCTCAACATCGACTGCCGCGAGCCACGCCACATCGAAGCCCGCATGACGCTGACGCAAGCCTGCCTTGCCGATATTGGTGCGATCTAGCGCTACCGCGCTGGTGCCGCTCGACTAGCATCCTCCCGCCAAAGAAAACCGGGAGGATGGAAAATGAATGCAACGCCGCTCTGGCTGTCGTCGCTCACGCTTGCCGCAGCAAGCGGCTGGTTCGCTGCCACGATGTTTGCCGGCCCCGCCACCAGCAAGGAGCCACGGTTTCCGCAGCTCACCATGGATCAGCTCGACGCCAGGCAGAAGCCGCTCGGCGAGCAGATCATGAAGGTGTCGAGCGTCGGCATCGGCGGACCCTACAATTCGATGATCCGCAGCCCCGTGCTCGGCCAGCGCCTGTTCGACCTGTTCCACTATCTGCGCTGGGAGACCTCGGTCCCGGTCAAGCTCAACGAGTTCGCGATCCTGATCATCGGGCGTCAATGGCGGTCGCAGGTGGAATGGTACGCGCACGCGCCGCTGGCGGCGAAGGCAGGGCTGTCGGCCGACATCATCGCGGAGCTGAAGGCCAACAAGCGGCCGTCGAAGATGGCCGATGACGAGGCGGTGGTCTACGACTTCGTCACCGAGCTCACCACCACCAAGAAAGTCACCGACGAGACTTATGCGCGCGCGAAGAAGGTGTTCAACGACCAGCAGATTGTCGATCTCACTGCAGTTGCCGGCAATTACGTGATGGTCGCGATGCTGCTGGCAATGGCCGAGGAGACGGTGCCGCCTGGCAAGGAGGAGCCGTTCAAGCCAGGGGAGCCGTAAGGCTCGCCATTGCGAGGAGCTCGCGCCAAACTGCAGTACCGTAGGGTGGGCAAAGGCACGCAGCGCCGTGCCCCACCTTCGTCTCATGACTGTGATTGGTGGGCACGCTCCGCTTTGCCCACCCTACGAGAGCTGGGGCGGAGCAAACAGTCTCACCCCAATTTGAACAGCACCTGCAAAAACTCCTCCACGGCCTTGCGCGCTTCGGCGGCTGTCTTCGGATTGCCGCCGACATGCGGGTTGAGCTCGACACAGGCGTCCTTGTAGGAGAAGGGCGCGTTGGTATCGCCGTTCATCAACACGCCGCCGTCACCTTCCTTGATATGGCAGTTGCGCACGGTTTGCGCGTTGGCGGACACAGTGACGGTGTTGAGGCCGAGCAGGCCGCTGTCGAACCCATGTGCACTGTCAGGATATTCGGTCAGCACCACGTCGCGCCCGACCGCCTTGAGCCGCTCGACGAAAGCCCTGCAGCTTTTCACGGGATTGTAGTCGTCGGGCGCGCCGTGGAAGATGCGGATCGGTCGCGCGACGACTTCGCTATCGCCAACATAGGTCGTCGAGCAATCCGGATAGAACGGGATATAGGCCGCGAACTGGATGCCTGACTTATTCCACAGCTTGTTGAAGCGCTCGAGGCTCGCATAGAGCGTCGCCTGTCCGCCGCGTGAAAAGCCCATCAGCACGATGCGGTCAGGATCGACGCGGGGATGCTTCGCCAAAATCTCCAGCGACCGGTAGATGTCCACGATCAAATTGAGTCGGCCCAGGAAGGCCTGGTTCGGCCCGACCACCGTCAGGCCGCGCCCTGTAAAGCCGTCGATCACGAAGGTGGAGATGCCCATAGCGTTGAACGCGTGCACCCAGGCTTCCGTAGTGGCGCCGACGCCGCTCGAGCCGTGCATCAGCACCACGACGGGGAGTTTTCCGGTCCCTTGCGCGACACGCAGTTCGCCCGCGACCGTCACCGGCTTGCCGGCCGCCGCATCACCACTGAGGAATTGCTGGTCGGAGAGGGTGAGCGAGGGGATCGGGTAGATCTCGGCGCGGGTGGCGACCTCTTTCGGAAGCGATTGTGCGTTGGCGCCAATGCCCGCGAACAGAGTCGATATAAAGAGCGCCACAGCAACGCGGAATGCCCTCGGCATCGGATCTCCTCTCAGGATTTTGATCGGGTGCAACAACAGGCTCGCGCGCTGGGACGATCATCGTGGACATTGCGCGATGCTTGCGTCAGACATGAGGACCGCCGCCGTACCAACTCGGCTCACGCAACATTGGCGCCTGATCGTGGGTTCGGAGCAAGCCTGAATCGGCTGGCCTGGTCAACCGGGCTGGACGGCAATTTGCGGGCGACGGCCAGGATCGGGCGCTCCCGCCGAGAGGGGCGAAGCCGAACCCGGCCTGTCCTGGCGATGCCCCTGGCCATGCTCGCCTCCCAGGCAAAACTTTGTAATTCCTTGCGCTTTCACGCTGCGGCAGGGCAGCCCTGCGGCGCCGAAAGGCGCTTTCCGGGCCGCAAAATGCCGTGTTAGAACCCGGCATCGCTTAAGGCTTAAGAACTGGCGGGAGCAAATGAAACACATCCTGGACGCCCTTGAAGATCGTCGTGCCGGTGCCAAGCTCGGCGGCGGGGAGAAGCGCATCGAGGCGCAGCACGCCCGCGGCAAGCTGACCGCGCGCGAGCGCATCGAGCTCCTGCTCGACAAGGGATCGTTCGAGGAATTCGACATGTTCGTCGAGCATCGCTCCACCGAGTTCGGCATGGAGAAGAACAAGATCCCGGGCGATGGCGTCGTCACCGGCTGGGGCACCGTCAATGGCCGCAAGACCTTCGTCTTCGCCAAGGATTTCACCGTGTTCGGCGGCTCGCTGTCCGAGACCCACGCGCTGAAGATCACGAAGCTGCAGGACATGGCGATGAAGGCGCGGGCGCCGATCATCGGCCTCTATGACGCCGGCGGCGCCCGTATCCAGGAGGGAGTCGCCGCGCTGGCCGGCTATTCCTACGTGTTTCGCCGCAACGTGCTCGCCTCGGGCGTGATCCCGCAGATCTCCGTCATCATGGGCCCGTGCGCCGGGGGCGACGTCTATTCACCCGCAATGACCGACTTCATCTTCATGGTGAAGAACACCAGCTACATGTTCGTCACCGGCCCCGACGTCGTGAAGACGGTAACGAACGAGGTCGTCACGGCCGAAGAGCTCGGCGGCGCCTCGGTGCACGCCACGCGCTCCTCGATCGCGGATGGCGCCTTCGAGAACGACGTCGAGACGCTGCTCCAGATGCGCCGTCTGATCGACTTCCTGCCATCCAACAACACCGACGGCGTGCCGGAATGGCCGAGCTTCGACGACATCGGCCGCATCGACATGTCGCTCGACACGCTGATCCCCGACAATCCGAACAAGCCCTACGATATGAAGGAATTGATCCTGAAGGTCGTGGACGAGGGCGACTTCTTCGAGATCGCGGAGGCCTTCGCCAAGAACATCGTCACAGGCTTTGGCCGCATCGCGGGCCGCACCGTTGGCTTCGTCGCAAATCAGCCGATGGTGCTGGCCGGCGTGCTCGACTCTGATGCGTCGCGGAAAGCGGCGCGCTTCGTCCGCTTCTGCGACGCCTTCAACATCCCGATCGTCACCTTCGTCGACGTGCCGGGCTTCCTGCCGGGCACCGCGCAGGAATATGGCGGCCTGATCAAGCACGGCGCCAAGCTGCTGTTCGCCTATTCGCAATGCACCGTGCCGCTGGTGACCATCATCACCCGCAAGGCCTATGGTGGTGCCTTCGACGTCATGGCCTCCAAGGAGATCGGCGCCGACATGAACTACGCCTGGCCGACCGCACAGATCGCGGTGATGGGCGCCAAGGGCGCGGTCGAGATCATCTTCCGCAGTGACATCGGCGACCCCGACAAGATCGCGGCGCGAACCAAGGAATACGAAGACCGGTTCTTATCGCCGTTCATCGCCGCCGAGCGCGGCTACATCGACGACGTCATCATGCCGCATTCGACAAGAAAGCGGATCGCCCGGGCGCTGGCGATGCTGAAGGACAAGAAGACGGAAATGCCGGCGAAGAAGCACGACAATTTACCGTTGTGAGCGCACACAGCCCGGATGCGCGCAGCGACATCCGGATCTTTGCCTAAGCCCCGCATCTCGCTTCGCTGATGCGGGTTACCAATATCTTCTGAATTCGCATGACCGAAGACGATCCGATCGATGAGATCTCCGATATCGAGGCGCGGATCGAAGCGCTCGCCGAGATTGCCGAGCGGTGCCGGAAATACATTCTGGCGTCCAAGATCGCCATCGGCGGCGGGACCGCGCTGCTGCTCGTCACGATCCTCGGTCTGTTGGGATTAGGCCAGACCGCCGCGCTCGGATCGATCGCTCTGGTGTTGGGTGGGATCGTCTCGCTCGGCTCGAACGTCAGCACGTTGCGGCAGACGGACGAGGCCATCAGTGCTGCGGAGGCGCGTCGTTCGGCGCTGATCGGAAGCATCGATCTTCGCGTCGTTGCCGATACGCCGCTGAAGCTGGTGTGACGCGACGCGTCGCACGCCCTACGCCGCAGTCCTGAGCGTCAGCACCTGCAACTCCGCGCGGCATTCGGCTGCGAAGGCCTGAAGGCGTTCCGCGGTTTGCTGGTCGAGGATCGCCTTTGCTAAGCGCTCGGCGCGGGCAATCTGTTCTTTGAGATACGCGATACGGGCCATGGGTCACCTTTCGCCTCGAATAATTTGAGGCAAATTGCTTCGTTCCGATGGCTATGAGCGTACGCTTACCACCGGGTTAATGATGTGCGGCAGGTCACGCTCGGCGGGCCGCATCCCCCGCGGCGAAATGCGCCATTTGGTCCGCGCGGGCTTTGAGGAAGGCCGGGCGGGCCGTGGCCCGGGCGAGGTAAGCGCGACAGGCCGGGTGGTTCGCAAGTCCCTCGAAACGGTCGACGGGGCGCAGCACGTCCGACATCAGGATGTCGGCGACGGAGAAGGACCCCGCCAACCATTCGCGGCGGGCCAGCACCGGTTCGAGATGCTTGAGACGAACCGTAAGGAACCCGTCCAGGAATTTCCATCCTGGCGTGCCGTCCGCATTGCCCATGAAGTTCAGCATCGCCCAGGGCAGGCTCGCCATCTCCACCGAATTGAGCGCGGCGAACACCCATTTCGTCGCCTCGCTGCGGCGGCGCGGATCCGATGGCATCAGCTTGTCGCTGCGCTCGCCGAGATGCAGCAGGATCGCGCCGCTCTCGAAGATCGAGAGGTCGCCATCGGTCAGCCACGGCACCTGGCCGAAGGGCTGGTGCGCGAGATGTGCGGCGCCGCGGTCCTCGAACGGCACGCTCGCGACGCGATAGGGCAAAGCGGCTTCTTCGAGCGCCCAGCGCACACGGAGGTCGCGCACGAAACCCCTGGGCATCTCGGGAACCCAGTCGAAGGTGGTCAGCGTGAGGTCGGCCATGTCGTCTCTCCGTATCTTGGCTCAGACCAAGGACGAGCAAAGGGCACGCATTCCGACACCGGTGACAACTGTTTTTGTCGCCGGCGAGTGAAGCGGCTAGTCTTCGCTCAAACAGTGGGAGGAAACCCGATGCCATCAGCGTTCTTCGTCGTCCGCGCCACCGTCACCGACGCGAGCAAGCGCGCCGCCTTCGACAGATGGTACGAGACGGAACATCTGCCCGATGCGGTGAGGGCGTTCGGCGTAGCCAAGGCCTGGCGGTTCTGGAGCCTGGACGATCCCTCGCTGCATCAGGCCATGTATCAGTTCGATGACGAGGCGAAGCTCGCGGCGATGCTGAAAGGTGATGCGCTGAAGCGCCTGACGGCCGACTTCAACCGCGACTGGCCCGAAGTGAGGCGCACGCGCGAGACGCTGGTGCTGGCGCAGGAGTTCGCGACGTAGGCGACAGGCGATACCGTCCGCTTCTCATCGAAACTGAACGCATGATTCAGCTTCGGTTCATGTCGTCACCGCGACACTTCCTCGGCATCACGGGCACGATGATCCAAGAGGAAGAAGCCATGGAGCGCCGAAATTTTTTGAAACTTGCACTGGGGGTGACGGCGGGAGCCGCCGCCTTCGCTGCGACCGCGCAGGCCGCGCCGCTGTCACCGCAGCCACTCGCTGATCCCACCCGCATGCCGCAAGGTCACTCAGACGCTCATCCCGCAGTCACTACCAGCGAAGAAGCCGGGCAGGCGAAACCTGAGCAGGTGCACTGGCGTGGGCGCGGCCGGCATTGGGGCTGGCGCCACCGCCATTGGGGTTGGCGTCGCCGGCGCTGGCACCGCCGCCGTTATTGGTAAGCCCGCGGCAACCGCGAATTGGACCGGGGATCGCCGCTGGCGGTCCCCGTCTCGATTCGGGAGGCGCTCAAGGGACACCGTCGACTAGCGCCAAAACGAAATTGGCCGCGCAGGCGGTACCGCGCGGCCATTTTGCAATGCGAAAGGATCAGAACGGACGGCAGCGGCCGGCGTACCAGCGGAAGCCATAGGGGCACGCGCGTGCGCGGGGCACCACGACGACCGGCGCCGGGGCGACCACTACGGGCGCGGGGCGCACAACGACTGCCCCGCGCATCGGACGGCAGCCGCCATAGGGGCCACGATACCAGCCGGGGCCGCAGCCGCCGGCGGCGCTGGCCGCTTCGCTGAAACCGACGACCGCGCTGGCGAGCATGACGGCGGCGAACAGGTATTTCATTTGATCTTCCTTCTGGTCCTTCGGGAGAGGCTTAGGGGATGGCGCTTGCGGCGAACAATGAATCAACAGACACGATTCGACACGTTAAATCGGGGGCGTGCCGACACGTCGCGATCCAAGCCTGCCAATCATGACCTGAATGCGGCATGAACATTGCTCCGCATGCCGCTTCACGCGATGGCGACGGCGCTAGCGGCCAAGAAACTCCAGCACCAGCTCCCGATACTTCTCCGGCGCCTCCAGGAAGACGAGATGGCCGGTGTCCGGGATCACCTCGGCCCGCGCATTCGGCATCTTTGCGGCGAACGCTTTCGCGAGTTCGGCATTCTGCCCCATCTTGGCGCGCAGCGCCTCCGGCGCGCTCACTCGTCCCGGCGCGTTGTGATCATCGGCGCCCATTACAAACAGCGTGGGCAGTGTGATGAGCGGGATCTCGTGTGCCACCGGCTCGCGATAGATCATCTGGCCGGAGCTGACGAAGGCACGCAGCCAGCGCGAATAATCGGGGCTGCCCTTTGTGGTGCTGCTGCACGGGCGTAATTTCCCGTCGAGCTACTGGGCCCCCGTGATCAAGATGCTGAGCGAGGCGGGTTATCGCGTCGTCGTGCCGGACCAGGTCGGGTTCGGCAAATCCTCTAAGCCGCAGGGCGAACTCCATTTCGACACGCTGGCGCGCAACACGATTGCGCTGCTCGATCATCTCAAGATCGACAGGGCCGAGATCGTCGCTCATTCGCTCGGTGGCATGCTCGGCGTGCGCCTCGCCCGCGCCTATCCGGACCGCATTGCCCATCTGGTGCTGACCGCGCCGATCGGACTGGAGGACTACCGCCTCTACGTGCCGCCGACGCCGACCGAGAAGATGATCGAGACCGAGGACAAGCTCACGGCGGACGGCTATCGCAAGCAGCTCCAGACCAACTATTCGATCAAGCTGGCCGCCGGAGGCGATCACCCCGTTCATCGATGCCCGTTTCAGAAGCGGTTCATTGAGGGTCTCGTGTTTGGAGCCGTCATTCCGGGGCGCGTCGACGACGCGAACCCGGAATCTCGAGGTGCCGGGTTCGCTGCTCCGCATCGCCCCGGAACGACAATGCGCATAAAGTGATGGATGGCCGGGTCAAGCCCGGCCACGACAACAATGGGAGTTCACACGGCATTGTGTGCCGTCACGCAGCTTGCGTGATCAGTCCTTGCCGTTCCCGAACAGCGCAGCGAACTGTTTCTCGCCGGTGCGGGTGAAATTCACAACGCGGCTTCCGGGCGTGGCGTCGCGTGCGGCCCATTTGAGTTCGGCGAAGCGCTGCATCATGGCCGCCCCCAGTGTGCCGGCGAGATGATGCCGCCGCTCGCTCCAGTCGAGACAGGCCTTGCACACCGGGCGGCGCGGATGGGTCAGCATGTCGGGCGAGATCTGCAAATGCTTGGCGAGGAAGCGCTCGCCCTCCGCCGTCAGCTCGATCTCCTGCTTCTTCTGCCTGACCAGCTGCCGCGCGCGCATGGTGTCGAGCATCTGCACGCCGAGATCGCCGGCGAGATGGTCGTAGCAGATCCGCGCGCGCCGCAACGCCGGATCCTTCGGCCCGGTGCGCACGCGCATGTGGCCGGTCCGCGCGGCAAGCCCCGCCAGGCCCTCGAGCACGCCCGCGACGTCGTCATCGGTGAGGCGGTAGTAGCGGTGCCGGCCCTGCTTCTCCGGCTCGACGAGGCCGCCGGCCTCGAGCTTCGACAGGTGCGAGCTCGCAGTCTGCGGCGTGATGCCGGCCTCCTGCGCCAATTCGCTCGCGGTCAGCGCGCGGCCGTTCATCAGCGCGGTGAGCATGTTGGCGCGCGCGGGATCGCCGACTAGGGAGGCGACCATGGCGATGTCAGGACCTGATTTCATGCTTCGATGGTAGCCGAAGCATCAACGTCCGGCAAGGAGGTAGGTTTTCACCAAGTCGTCATTGCGAACGACGGCGAAGCGATCCTCAATACCTAACCCTCATCCTGAGGAGCGCGCCTTTGCGCGCGTCTCGATGGAGGAAGGCCCGGCTGGTGGCCGACGCCGCGCACGCGGCTCCTCAGGGTGAGGGGCTGACTTTGGTGATCGCTGCGCTCGCAACGACGACGGAAACACAGGAGCCCTTCATGTCCATCACCGTCTTCATCCGGTACCAGCTTGATCCATTCAAGCGCGCCCAATTCGAGGAATATTCGAAACGCTGGCTCACCATCATCCCGAAATGCGGCGGCGAGCTGATCGGCTATTTCATGCCGCATGAGGGCACCAACAACATCGCCTTCGCGCTGATCACCTTCGAGAGTCTGGCCGCCTATGAGGCCTATCGGGCGCGGCTGCGGCAGGACGCAGAAGGCATGGCGAACTTCCATTTCGCCGAGGAGAACAAGTTTATCCTCGCGGAAGAGCGCACCTTTCTGCGCAAGGTGGTATTGTAGGCCACTACATCGTTAGCAGGAGATGCCCATGATCGCCGTGATCTTCGAAGTCTGGCCGAAGCCGGAACACCGCCAGGACTATTTCGACCTCGCGGCCGATCTGAAGCCCATCCTGCAAACCATCGACGGCTTCATCTCGGTCGAGCGCTTCGAGAGCCTCACCGAGAAGGGCAAGATCCTGTCGGTATCGTTCTGGCGGGATGAGGCGGCCGTGCAAGCCTGGCGCAACACGATGGAGCATCGCCGTACCCAGGCCAAGGGCAGGGCGAAGATCTTCGCCGATTATCATTTGCGCATTGCCAGCGTCATCCGTGACTACGGCATGAATGATCGCGAGCAGGCGCCGAAGGACAGCCGCGCCGTGCACGACGCACACTAGCGCTGCCCGGGCGCGCCCTTGCGCTGCCCCGGGGCGCGCCCTTGCGCTGCCCCGGGGCGCGCACTTACGCTGCCGGGCGCGCACTAGCGCTGCCCTGAATGCGCGCCTATGTCTTCGCGGCCAATAAGGGAGAGAAACATGCACGTGACAACCGCTGACAAGCGCGCGACGTTCAGGAAGATGCACCAGAGCGGCTGCTTCATCCTGCCCAATCCGGTCGACGTCGGCAGTGCCAAGGCGCTGCAGCATCTCGGTTTCAAGGCGATTGCGTCATCGAGCGCGGGCTTTGCCTGGACCATCGGCAAGGCCGATAATCACGTCAGCGTCGAGGAGGTCTGTCAGCATCTGGCAGCATTGAGCTCCGCCGTCGACATTCCCGTGAATGCGGATTTCGAGGGCGGCTTTGCCGTCGAGCCGGACAAGGTCGCTGACAATGTCGAGCGCTGTGTCCGCACCGGCGTTGCCGGCCTGTCGATCGAGGATTCCACCGGTGACAAGGCCAAGCCGCTCTACGACCGCGCGCTCGCGGTCGAGCGGATCAAGGCCTCGCGCAAGGCGATCGGCGACAGCGGCACGCTGCTGGTCGGCCGCTGCGAGGCTTATCTGTGGGGCGCGACCGATCTCAAGCTGGTCATCGACCGGCTCACCGCCTACGCTGACGCGGGCGCTGATTGCCTTTATGCGCCGGGCCTGAAGAGCCGCGAGGACATTGCGGCGGTGGTGAAGGCGGTGCATCCAAAACCGTTCAATCTCCTGATCGGCGGCTCCGGCCTGTCGTTGCAGCAGGCGGCCGATCTCGGCGTGCGTCGCATCAGCGTCGGCGGCTCGCTCGCCCGCGCCGCCTGGGGCGGCTTCATGCGCGCGGCCAAGGAAATGGCGGAGCAGGGGACCTTCACCGAGCTCGGCAATGGCTATTCCGGCGGCGAGCTCAACAAGATGTTCAGCTGACCCAAAGCAAAAGCGGCGGGACCTTTTTGGGTCCCGCCGCTCTCGTAGCCTCTCGGTGTCCTGCCCCGGCTGGTGCGCAATTGCGCACGGGCCCGGCATCCAGTACGCCGCGGCTTTTGATTTGGCCACGACCGTCTCGGAGTGCTGGGTCCCGCCAGGTCAGCGGGCGAGCTATCGTGTTACTTTTACTTCGCGCCGTCAGACGGCGTCTGCGTATCGGGCGCCGGCTTGCTCGGTGCTGCACCCGTGGTCACGCCCGGCCCGGTGTTGTTGCGCGGCGTCACGTCGCGCATGCCGGGAGGCGCGGTCGGATTGGTCGGCTGCGTCTGCGCGGTCTGCGACGTCGGCGCGTTGCTGGCCTGGTTGGTTGTGCTGGTATTGTTCAGGCCGTAGAACACGGCACCCAGCACCAGCGCAATCGCAACGGCGAACAGCGCAACCTTGCCGCTGGAGGCGGGGCCTTCGCCAAGCTCGGGATCGGCCTGAAGCTCGGCATCCCGGCGCGCCGCGCGAAGATACTCATCGTCGGCGAGGTTCGGGCGGTACGGATCGTTGGGAAAACGGTCGTCAGCCATCGATTGGTCTCCTCGGGTTATTGCCGCGGGACAACCCGTGGATGCGAGATTCCGTTCCCGGCGCTTATGCTTTCGTCGCATGTTGCTCCCGCCGCGGGAATCAGGACCTTGTCTAGGGGAACCGTGGATCAGGTTCCACAGAGGGAGAACAAATCCATGTGGAGCCTGCCGCCGACGGACGGCGTCCTGCATCTTCTGGCGTTGGTCGCCTTGACGGCGGAGAGCATGACGGCCGCGCTGGCCGCCGGTCGACGGAGCATGGACTATGTCGGCGTTTGTCTTCTCGCCTGCGTGACCGCGCTTGGCGGTGGCACACTGCGCGACCTGTTTCTCGGTCACTATCCGCTGGTGTGGGTCGCCAACCCGATCTACCTCGCGCTGCCGGGCGGGGCAGCGCTGCTGACGATCCTGATCGCGCGGCTGGTGCATCGTCTGCACCTCGCTTTCATCGTTCTCGATGCCATCGGCCTCGTCGTCTTCACCATGATCGGCTGCAATGTCGGCTGGCAGATGGATGCCTCGCTGCCGATCGTGATCGTCTCGGGCATGGTGACAGGCTGCGCCAGCGGCGTGTTGCGCGACGTGCTCTGCAACGACGTGCCGCTCCTGTTCCGATCCGAACTCTACGCCAGCGTCTCGGTCGTGACCGGGCTGTTCTACGCCACCGCCTTCGCTCTCAATCTCAATGCCGAGCTCTGGACAATCCTGACCTTCGTGCTCGGCCTCAGCTTCCGTCTGCTCGCGGTCCGCTACAGATGGGAGATGCCGAAATTCGTGTTCACCGGGGATGAAAAGAAATAGCGCGCTTTCTTCGCCTCGCTCCGCTTGCGAGAGGCAGACGCGCGAAGCGCGGCCCGATGACAGGCTCCGCGAAGCAAATCCAGAATCCCTCCGCGAAAGACTTTGGATTGCTCGCCAATGACGGAGAGAAGGCGACGGCGCGGATTTACGGCTCTTCCTTCCTCGCCTTTGCCACCTGCGCCGGCGTCACCATCGGGCCCGCATTGCCCCAGGAATTGCGGATGTAGTTCGTCACTGCCGCGATCTCGGCGTCGGACAATTGCTTGGCATAGGCCGGCATCTCGGCGGTGTTGGGCGCGCGCGGCGTCGTCAGGGTGTGGGCGCCATCGAGGATGATGCGCAAGGTGGAGGACGGATTGACCGATTGCAGCAGGGCGTTGCCGGGCAGCGGCGGATAGATCCGTGGGCTGCCTGTGCCGTCGGCCTCGTGGCAGGCGACACAGAGCTTTGCGTAGACCGCCTGGCCGGCCTTCATCTCGGCAACGTCAGCCGGCGTCACGATGGTCTCGCGCCGCGCCGGCGGCAGGCTCTTCAGGTAGACCGCGATCGCACGCACGTCGGCATCGCTCATCTTCGAGGTCGAGTTGACGATCACCTCCGCCATCGGCCCGCCGGCATGGCTTTTGGCGTTGCGGCCGCTTTGCAGATATTCGGTGATATCGTCGGCGCTCCACGACTTCAGCCCGGTGCGCGCCGCGCCGTCGAGCCTTGGGGCATACCAGCCGCCGACCTCGTTGCCGGACAGCGCCTGCGCTTGCTTTTCCGCGCCAAAATAGTTCTTCGGCGTGTGGCAGGCGCCGCAATGGCCGAGACCGGTGACGAGATAGCCGCCTCTGTTCCACGCGGCGCTCTGGCTCTGGTCCGGCTCGAACAGGCCGGGCTTAAAGTACAGATAGTTCCAGACCCGCATCAGCCCGCGATAACCGAACGGCCAGCGCAGCTCCGGCGGCTTGTTGCGGTTGGCGATGGGCGCCAGCGTTCCTAGATAGGCCCGGACCGCCAGCGTGTCGTCCTTCGTCATCCGCGTGAAATAGGGATAGGGAAACGCCGGGTAGTAGTTCGAACCGTCAGGCGCGAGGCCATAGCGCAAGGCGCGCGTGAAGTCGGCATCGGTCCAGGTGCCGATCCCGACGTCGCGGTCTGGCGTCAGGTTTGGCGCGTAGATCGCACCGAAGGGCGTATCGATGCGCTTTCCGCCCGCGAACGGCTTTGCCGGATCGGCGGTGTGGCAGCCCGCGCAGTTGCCAGCCTCGACCAGCGTCTTGCCGTAGGCGATCAGCTCCGGCGAGAGATCGGCGGCGCGGGCTGCGCCTCCAATTGCACTGCACAACGCCAAACCCACGAGAGCCGAGCCAGTCAGAATCGTCCGCATCGAAAGCCTCTCCTGCGACCAATCGACGTCGTCCCGCAGTATAGGGGCCTCACGTCATTTCGCGACGGCGGGGGTATGGTGACACAAATTGAAAATGCCCAGCGTGTTTCAGGCCACGAAATTGCGATTTTTACCCGGCGCTCCCTTTGCTCCAGATTTGTGATGCGGAGCGTGAAATTTCCGACATAGAGTGGCGGAGATGGTCGGCGCGCCCTAGCTAAAACTGACGGGCAGGCAACGGCTTAAGTGGCCAAAGGCCAAGAAGGGCGGAAGAGGACAGCATGGGCATCAACCAGGGTCCGATCAGTCTCGATCAGAAATACACCCAGCAGACCGGACACGTTTTCACCACGGGCATCCAGGCGCTGGTGCGCCTGCCGATGGCCCAGATCCGGCGCGACCGCGCCAACGGCCTCAACACCGCGGGCTTCATCTCCGGCTATCGCGGCTCGCCGCTCGGCGGCTACGACCAGCAGCTCTTCGCCGCGCGGAAGCATCTCGAACAGTACAACATCAAGTTTCAGCCCGGCGTGAACGAGGATCTCGCAGCGACCGCCGTGTGGGGCTCGCAGCAGCTCAACCTCTCGCCCGGCGCCCAATATGATGGCGTGGTGGGCATCTGGTACGGCAAGGGCCCCGGCGTCGACCGTTGCGGTGACGTCTTCCGCCACGGCAATGCCGCCGGCTCGGCCAAGAACGGCGGCGTGCTCTGCCTTGCCGGCGACGACCATGGCGCAAAATCCTCCACCGTTCCGCATCAGTCCGACCATGCCTTCATCTCGGCGCTGATGCCGTATCTCTATCCCTCGAGCATCCACGAGATGATCGAGATGGGTCTGCTCGGCATCGCGATGTCGCGCTACTCCGGCTGCTGGGTCGGCATGAAGGTGATCACGGAGACGGTGGAGACCACGGCCGAGATCGACCTCACCGACGAGATGAAGCCCTTTATCATCCCCTCCGATTTCGAGCTGCCGCCCGGCGGCCTCAATCTGCGCTGGCCCGACGACCGCTTCGAGCAGGACCGTCGCCTCCAGGACTACAAGGGCTTTGCCGCGATCGCCTTTGCGCGCGCCAACAAGGTCAACCGCGTCACCATGGATTCGCCGAATGCCCGCTTCGGCATCATGGCATCCGGCAAGAGCTATGAGGACGTGCGCCAGGCGCTGCGCGAGCTCGGGATCACCGAGCAGGTCGCCGCCAAGATCGGCCTTCGTCTTTACAAGATCGGCATGCCATGGCCGCTGGAGCCGGAGGGCGTACGGCAGTTCGCTGTGGGGCTCGAAGAAATCTTCATCGTCGAGGAACGGCGCGAGATCGTCGAGAACCAGGTCAAGCAGGAGCTGTTCAACTGGCGTGACGACGTCCGCCCACGCATCGTCGGCAAGATGGACGAGCACGACAAGCGCTTTTTGACCTTCGCCGCCGAGCTCAGCGTCGCCTCGCTTGCGACCTCGCTGACCGAGCGGCTGCTTCGACTTAATCTCAACCCTGAAATTGCGGAGATGCTCCGCGTCAAGGCCGACTGGTTCAACGGCCGCCAGGCCACGCAGATGCAGGCGGTCGCGCCCATCTCCCGTACCCCGTATTTCTGCTCAGGCTGTCCCCACAACACATCCACGAAAGTCCCCGAAGGCAGCCGCGCCATGGCCGGCATCGGTTGTCACTTCATGGCGCTGTGGATGGACCGCTCGACCGAAACATTTACGCATATGGGCGGGGAGGGCGTGCCCTGGGTCGGCATTGCGCCTTTCACCAAGGAGAACCACATCTTCGCGAATCTCGGTGACGGCACCTATTTCCATTCGGGCATTCTCGCCATCCGCCAGGCGATCGCCTCCAAGGCGAACATTACTTACAAGATCCTCTACAACGACGCCGTTGCCATGACCGGCGGTCAGCGCCATGACGGCGATCTCTCGCCGCAGCAGATCACCCAGCAGCTTTACGCCGAAGGCATCCGCGAGCTCTATCTGGTCTCGGAAAACCCCGATGCTTACCCGGCCGACACCATCGCGCCCGGCGTGAAGAAGTATCACCGCGACGAGCTCGACAATGTCATGAAGATATGCCGCGAATACAAGGGCACGTCTGCCATCGTATTCGTGCAGACCTGCGCGGCCGAGAAGCGTCGCCGCCGCAAGCGCGGCTTGATGGAAGACCCGCCGCGCCGCGTCATGATCAACCCGGCGGTCTGCGAAGGCTGCGGCGACTGCTCGGTGCAGTCGAACTGCATCTCGGTCGAGCCGCTCGAGACCGAGTTCGGCCGCAAGCGGGCTATCAACCAGTCCTCCTGCAACAAGGACTATTCCTGCCTGAAGGGCTTCTGTCCGTCCTTCGTCACGATCGACGGCGGTGCGCCGCGCCATCGCGCGCCGGCGGAGCTCAGCGAGATCGGCGAGCTTCCGGAGCCGGCCTCACGCCCGATCCTCGACAAGCCGTACAACATCGCGGTCGGCGGTGTCGGCGGCACCGGTGTGCTCACCATAGGCGCGCTGCTCGGCATGGCCGCCCATATCGAGGGCAAGGCCTCGATGATCCTCGACATGTCGGGTCTCGCGCAGAAGGGCGGGGCGGTGCTCAGCCACGTCCGCCTGTCCGATCATCCGGCCGAGGTGACCTGCTCGCGCATCGTCACTGGAACGGCCGATCTTGTGCTCGCAGCCGACGAGGTGGTCGCGGTTGCCAAGGACACGATCTCGCTCTGCGACTCCAGCCGCACCCGCGGCATTATCAACAGCCACGTCATCCCAACCGCCGACTTCGTCCTCAACCGCGACTTCAATTTCCAGACCCGCAAGCTCAACGCGGTGCTGGAGACGGCGCTGCACAAGGACTCCGTGTTCTTCGATTTCACCAAGCCGGCCGAGCAGCTGCTCGGCGATGCTATCGCCACCAACATGATGATGATGGGCTATGCCTATCAGAAAGGGCTGTTCCCGCTGTCGGCGGCGTCGATCGAGCAGGCTATCGAGGTCAACGGCGTCTCGGTCAAGATGAACAAGGAGGCCTTCCGCCTCGGCCGTCTCGCGGTCGCCGATCCCAAGCGCCTCGCCGACATGCTGAAGGGGACGGACGAGGTCGTTGCACCCAAGACGCTGGAGGCGATGACGTTGGACGAGGTCATCGAGCATCGCGCCAAGCACCTCACGGCCTATCAGTATGCTCGCCTGGCAAACCGTTATCGCAAGCTGGTCGATCAGGTCCGCGAGGTTGCGGTGAAGGGTGGCTATGGCGAAGCGCTGCCGCGCGCCGTCGCGGTGAACTACGCCAAGCTGTTGGCCTACAAGGACGAATACGAAGTCGCGCGCCTCTACACCGACGGCGCCTTCGAGCAGCAGCTCCGCGACCAGTTCGAGGGCGAGTTCAAGTTCAACTTCAACCTGGCGCCGCCGATCCTCAGCCGCGGCGTTGATGCGCTCGGCCGTCCGAAGAAGCGCGCCTTCGGCCCGTGGATGCTGAACGTCTTCCGCGTGCTGGCCAAATTCAAATTCCTGCGCGGCACGCCGTTCGACATTTTCGGCCGCAGCGCCGACCGCAAGCTCGAGCGCGACCTGATCGCCGGCTACGAGAAGGACGTTTCAACCGTGCTCGGCCTGCTGTCGCCAGTCACGCACGACACCGCCGTGGAGCTGCTGTCGCTGCCCGACCGCATTCGCGGCTACGGCCCGGTGAAGGAGAAGGCCGTAAACGACGCCAAGCCCCGCTACGCCCAGCTCGCCGCTGACCTCGCCAACCCGCCGCCCGCGCCAAGGCAGATCGCGGCGGAGTAGGTCTCCTAGACCTGCGATTTTCCTCTTTGAAATCAACCCCGTTCTACTGTGCATGGGGTTGTTTTCGTTAAAAAAGAAAACCGCTTGCGCGGTCGGGCAAAGCAGCTTTAGGATTCTGCTGTCGCCTGCATCATTGGCGAGGAGCTCTTGCGACGAAGCAATCCAGCACGTTTCCGCGGAAGACTCTGGATTGCTTCGCCGCGCTCGCGATGAACGTGGGAGAGAGGCGGACCCCATTTGCGCCAAGCCGCTACCCTCTCGCGGGGCGGAATATTTCCGCGCTTGCCAAGCAGGCCACCGCGGTTCAGAAAAACGGAGCAAGAAGAAACGCGAGCGGAGACCTGAAGTTTGACCATCAAGGGCAAGGCCTACATTGCCGGGATTTTTGAACACCCGACCCGGCATGCGCCGGACAAATCCACCGCCCAGCTCCATGCCGAGGTCGCCAAGGGCGCGATCGAGGATGCCGGGCTCTCCAAGGACGATGTCGACGGCTATTTCTGCGCAGGCGATGCACCCGGCGGCGCCTGGCCGATGGTCGATTATCTCGGCCTGAACACCAAAAAACTCCGCCATGTCGATTCCACCGAGACCGGCGGCTGTTCCTACATCATCCATCTCGGCCACGCCGCCGAAGCGATCGCGGCAGGCAAGTGCTCGATCGCGCTGATCACGCTGGCCGGCAAGCCGCGCACCGGCGTGATGCCGCCGCGGGCGGCCGGCGCAGAGGTTGATTTCGAATCCGCTTACGGCGCGACCACGCACAATGCCTATGGCATGTGTGCCATGCGCCACATGCACGACTATGGCACCACGAGCGAGCAGCTCGCCTGGATCAAGGTCGCGGCCTCGCATCATGCGCAATACAATCCGCATGCGATGCTCAAGGACGTCGTCACCGTCGAGGACGTCCTGAACTCGCCGATGATCTCCGATCCCCTCCATCGCATGGATTGCTGCGTCGTCTCCGACGGCGGTGGCGCGCTGATCGTGACGACGCCAGAGATTGCCAAAAGCCTGAAGAAGCCTCAGGTGCGCCTGATCGGCCATGGCGAGGCCATGAAAGGCCCGCGCGGCGGCAAGGATCTCGACCTCACTTATTCCGCGGGTATCTGGTCCGGCCCGCGCGCCTTCGAGGAAGCCGGCATCACGCCGAAGGACATCAAATACGCCTCGATCTACGACAGCTTCACCATCACCGTCTTGATGCAGCTCGAAGATCTCGGATTCTGCAAGAAGGGCGAGGGCGGCAAGTTCGTCGCCGATGGCAATCTGATCTCGGGCGTCGGCAAGCTGCCGTTCAACACCGACGGCGGCGGCTTGTGCAGCAATCATCCCGTCAACCGCGGCGGCATGACCAAGATCATCGAGGCCGTCAGGCAGCTGCGCGGCGAGGCGCATCCGAAGGTGCAGGTCAAGAATTGCGATCTCGCCATCGCCCATGGCACGGGCGGCCTTTTGGGTGTTCGCCACGCCGCCTCGACCGCCATTCTGGAGCGCGTGTGATGAGTGAAGCAAAAAAAAATCCGGCCCCGGTGACCAATCCCGAGACCGCAGCGTTCTGGGACGCCGCCAAGCGCGGCAAGTTCATGATCAAGCGCTGTACCGCCTGCGGCGAAGCGCATTACTTCCCGCGCGCGATCTGCCCGTTCTGCTATTCCGACAAGACGGTGTGGGAGGAGGCTTCGGGCGAAGGCACGATCTACACTTACAGCCTGATGCGGAAGTCGCCGACCGGTCCTTACGCGATCGGCTACGTCACGCTGAAGGAGGGGCCGTCGGTGCAGACCAATTTCGTCGACTGCGATCTCGAGAAGCTGAAGATCGGTCAAAAGGTGAAGGTGGTGTTCAAGCCGACCGACGGCGCACCGCTGCCATTCTTCACGCCGGCCTGATTGCTTTCTTCCTTCTCCCCTTGTGGGAGAAGGTGGCATAGGCCGCCTCCGGCGGCCGTCCTTAAAAGACGCCGAAGCGAAGCTTCGGCTTTGGCGCCGGATGAGGGGTATCGCTCCGCGGAGAGATTGCTTGATGCGGAAGCAACCCCTCACCCAAACGAGTTTGCCGCAAGGGTCTCGCGGCCCTCTCCCACAAGGGGAGAGGGCGCATCAACGAGCGCCGCTGCTTGCGGGGAGACCGGGAGGAAGACAAACAACATGTCCGCCAGATACGAAGAACTCAAAAGCCTGAAAAACATCGGCCAGAAATACGCCTACACCGACCGCGACGTAATGCTCTACGCCTATGGCATCGGCCTAGGCGCCGATCCCATGGACGAGAAGGAGCTTGCCTTCGTCAACGAGGGCACGCTGACGCCGCGGCCGCTCAAGGTAGTGCCGACGTTCGCGTCCGTCGCAGCGTGGGGTTCGGGTCCCGGCGAGATGAACCTCAACCGCGTGATGGTGGTCGACGGAGAGCGCGACATCACCTTCCACCAGCCGCTGCCGGTCGCCGCGAACATCACCGCCGATTCCTCCGTGCTCGAAGTCTACGACAAGGGCAAGGACAAGGGCGTCGTGATCAGCCACCAGACGGTGCTGAAGAACGAGAAGGGCGAGAAACTGGCAACGCTGGTCGCTTCGCGCTTCGCCCGTGGCGACGGCGGCTTCGGCGGTCCGAACCTGACGCAGCCCGATCCCCACAAGATTCCGTCGCGCGCACCCGACAAGACCATCGACATCACGACGCGCCCCGACCAGGCGCTGGTCTATCGCCTCTGCGGTGACCGTAACCCGCTGCACTCCGACCCCGAGTTCGCCAGGAAGGCCGGCTTCCCGCGCCCGATCCTGCACGGCATGTGCACCTACGGCATCACCTGTCGCGGCGTGCTCCAGACCTATGCCGATTACGACGCCTCGGCCTTCCGCCAGCACGTTGCCCGGTTCTCTTCGCCCGTCTATCCCGGCGAGACCGTAACCATGGACCTCTGGAAGGACGGCAACGTGATCTCGTTTGAAGCCAAGGTGAAGTCGCGCGGGGTCACCGTGATCAAGAACGGCAAGACGGTGCTGGGTTAGGTCGGTCTCGTGCCCCGGGCGCAGCGCAGCACGCAGTGATGCGCTGCTGAGCCGGGGCAGGGAATGCTCGACGAAGAACTGGGTCCCGGCTCTGCGATGCAGCGTTCACGCTGCATCTTGTCCGGAACACGAAAACAAAACAGGGAGACGCCACCATGGGACTACTCGACGGCAAGGTTGCGCTGATCACTGGTGCGGGCGGGGGGCTCGGCGAGGCCTATGCAAAGCTGTTCGCGCGGGAAGGGGCCTCGGTCGTCGTCAACGACCTTGGCGGGCCCCGCGACGGCTCCGGCGCCGACACCTCGATGGCCCAGAAGGTGGTGGACGCGATCAAGGCCGAGGGCGGCAAGGCCGTCGCCAACGGCGCCGACATCTCCACCATGGAGGGCGGCCAATCGGTGTTCGACGACGCCATCAAGCACTTTGGCCGGGCAGACATCCTGGTGAACAATGCCGGCATCCTGCGTGACCAGACTTTCGCAAAAGCCTCCGAGGCGGATTGGGACAAGGTCATCAAGGTGCATCTGAAGGGCACCTTCTGTTGCACCCTGCCGGTGTTTCGCTGGATGCGGGAAAACGGCGGCGGCGTCATCGTCAACACCTCCTCGACCTCGGGCCTGATCGGCAATTTCGGCCAGACCAATTACGGCGCGGCCAAGGGCGGCATCTGGGGCCTGTCCAACGTGCTGGCGATCGAGGGCCGCAAGTACAACATCCGGATATGGACGCTGGCGCCGGGCGCGCTGACCCGCATGACAGCAGACCTGCCCCGCTATAAGGAGAACCCCGGCGCGGCGCTGGGTCCGGACGGCATCGCGCCGGCCGTGCTATACATGGTCAGCGACTTGTCGGGCGACCAGACCGGCAAGGTGCTGGGCGTGTCCGGGCCCCGCGGCGTGCGCGAGATGCGGATGATGGAGATGGAAGGCTGGAAACCGCCGCACTCGGGCTGGAAGGCCCAGGACATCGTTGATCACGCCAAGGAGATCTTCTTCTCCGAGGAGCAGATCAAGATGGGAGCGCGGCGGTTTTAGGCTGAGTTGTCGTTCCGGGGCGATGCGAAGCATCGAACCCGGAACCTCGAGATTCCGGGTCTGGTCCTTCGGACCATCCCGGAATGACAAAAGAAAGAGAGACGAGACGAACATGAAACTCACCGCCGACGCCAAGGGCACTTTCGCAATCGCGCCGACGCCGTTCCATGACGACGGCCGGATCGACGAGCGCTCGATCGACCGCCTGACCGATTTCTACGAGGAGGTCGGCTGTGACGGCGTGACGGTGCTGGGCATTCTCGGCGAGGCGCCGAAGCTCGATGCCGCCGAGGCCGAGCAGGTGGCGGTGCGCTTCGTCAAGCGGGCCAAGAAGATGCAGGTGATCGTCGGCGTCTCGGCGCCGGGTTTTGCCACCATGCGCTCGCTGGCAAAGGCCTCGATGGACGCCGGCGCGGCCGGCGTCATGATCGCACCGCCACCATCGCTCCGCACCGACGACCAGATCGTCGGCTATTTCAAGCAGGCTGCCGAGGCGATCGGGCCTGACGTGCCCTGGGTGCTTCAGGATTATCCGCTGACGCTCTCGGTGGTGTTCACCCCCGCCGTGATCCGCAAGATCGTTATGGACAATGCGAACTGCGTGATGCTCAAGCACGAGGACTGGCCGGGGCTGGAAAAGATCTCGACGCTGCGCAATTTCCAGAAGGACGGCTCGCTCCGTCCGCTCTCGATCCTCTGCGGCAATGGCGGGCTCTTTTTGGATTTCGAGATGGAGCGCGGCGCCGACGGCGCTATGACCGGCTATGCCTTCCCCGAGCTCCTGATCGATGTCGTGCGCCTCTCGAAGGAAGGCAAGCGCGATGCCGCGCATGATCTGTTCGACGCGCATCTGCCGTTGATCCGCTACGAGCAGCAGCCGGGCGCCGGCCTTGCCGTGCGCAAATACGTGCTCCAGAAGCGCGGCATCATCGCCTCCAGCGCGCAGCGCAAGCCCGGCGCGACAATCACGCCGGCGGCGAAGGCGGAGGTCGAATACCTGCTGTCGCGCGTCGCCCGAATCGACAAGCGCGCCAATCTCGGCCCGCAATCCAGCGCCGCAGGTTAGCCGCATGCCTGAAGCCGCCGCATCACGCCCTGCCTCGACGATCCTCCTGCTGCGCGACGGCGTGGATGTCGACGGCAAGAACCGCGGCGAGATCGAGGTCTTCATGATGGTCCGCCATCATCAGATCGAGTTCAACTCGGGCGCGCTGGTATTTCCCGGCGGCAGCGTCGATGCAGGCGACAAGGAGATCGTGGTCCGCGCCGACCTCTATTCGGGCGGCGAGGGCTTAAGCGAGGCGGACCGCGGCTTTCGGATCGCGGCAATCCGCGAGACTTTTGAAGAGAGCGGCATCCTCCTGGCGCGATCGAAGGATTCGGGCGCACCGGTCGATGCCAAGCGTGCCGGCGAGATCGCCGATGCGCATCGCGTCGCGCTCAACGAGCACAAGGTCAGCTTCCTCGATATCCTTGCCGATAACCGTCTTCAGCTCGCGCTCGACACGCTCGTGCCGTATGCGCACTGGATTACGCCAGAGGGCATGCCGAAGCGGTTCGACACCTGGTTCTTCCTTGCGGCCGCGCCGCCCGATCAGCTCGGCGCCCATGATGGTCGCGAGTCCACCGATTCCATCTGGGTCTCGCCGCGCGAGGCGGTGGAGGGCGGGGCGAGCGGCCGCTTCAAGCTGCCGTTCCCGACCACCCGCAATCTGATCCGGCTTGCCAAGCAGGGCAGCGTGAGTGCTGCACTGGAGCACGCCCGCGGGATGTCGATCGTCACGGTCATGCCTGTGATGACCAAGACCGAAACCGGCCGCCAGCTCCGCATCCCCCGCGAGGCCGGCTACGATGGCGAGGTGTTCGAGGTCGGCGCGGTCGGCTAGATACTTCGACGCCAAACGAAGTATCGGCGGCCGCGGACACGCTAGGTTCTGTCCATCGCGAATGGATGGGACGCAAGTCATGGACAACCGGCAGGGTACCAACATCGCCGTCGAGCTGGCGTTGCTGGTCGCGCTCGCAACGCTCTGGGGCGGCTCCTACACTTTCATCAAGCTGGGCGTTGCCACCATTCCGCCGGTCACGCTGATCGCGGCGCGCACCACGATCGCAGGCCTCTTGCTGCTGGCCGTCATGCGGGCGCGCGGCATCGGGATGCCGACCGACCGCGAGACCTGGCAGCGCTTCGCCTTCCAGGCCGTGCTCAACAGCGTCATCCCCTGGACGTTGATCGCCTGGGGCGAGCGCCATGTCGATGCTGCGCTTGCTACGATCCTCAATTCGGCCGGACCGATCTTCACCTTCCTGCTCACGGCGCTGATCACCCGTCACGAGCCGACGACGCCGCGAAAGCTGTTTGGCGTGATCGCCGGCATGGCCGGCATCCTGCTGATCGTCGGCGTCAATGCCTTCCATGACATCGACAGCGGCCTGCTGGCGGAGGCGGCGATCGTCGCCGCGACGATCTGCTATGCCTGCGCCGCGATCTTCGGCCGCAGTTTTAAGGGGCTCGACCCCATGGCGCCGGCCGCCGGCTCGCTGCTGGCGGGCGCAGCCGTGCTGATTCCGGCCTCGCTCGCGATCGAACAGCCCTGGAGGCTGTCGCCTTCGCCGACTTCCGTATTGGCGCTGCTCGCGCTGGCCGTGTTCTCGACTGCGGCGGCTTTCGCGATCTACTTCCGCCTGATCCAGACATTGGGCTCGGTCGGGACCACGGCGCAGGCCTATCTGCGCGTCCCGATCGGGGTTGCCATCAGCGTCGCGTTCCTCGGCGAGACCTTGAGCCACACCGCCTGGATCGATCTGGCCTGCGTCGTCCTCGGCGTTGCCGCCATGACGATCCCGGCCGGGCGGCCGGCAAGCGTCAAGAGCTCTTAGTCCGAGACGAAGAAGGGGCGGCAGGCTCCGGATATTAAGGATATTCGGCGGCCAGAGGCATGTTCCCCCGGGGGCGCAATACGTCGTATATTGGGCCTCCAGCAGCCTGGTCCTCAAAAGCCCCAATGTCCGCCGAATTGATGCCGACCCCAGAGAAAAAGCGAACCTTCTCGCTCTCCATCGGCCAGCTCACCTTCGGCAGCTTCCTGTTGGTGCTGGCGGTGATCATCGTCACCTCGACCGCGAGCGTGATTGCGATCCGGCATATCGACACCACCTTCGCCGAGCTGCAGCGGCTCCAGAGCGTCGGGGACCTTGCCGAGGACATCGATCGCCGCATGAACGAATTGCGCCTTGCCGCGCGCGACTTCGTCACCGATCCCGGCGCCGGCATCCAGTTCCAGCAGGTGGGCGAGGCGGCCTCCGCCTTAAGCGATATCCTGAAGAAGACCCGCATCGAGCTCGCGCCCGAGCAGCAGGACATGATCGACGGGGTCACCGAGCGGCTTGCGACCTATCGGACCGGCCTGGAGCGGATCTCGACCCTGATCGACCGCCGCGCCCAGCTGCTCGCCGGCCTGCCACCGCTGCGCGACCGTTTCGACGCGGCCGTCGCCGGCACCGCGGACCGCGAGCTGGCCTCCCGCCTGTCCGAGGCGCAGAGCCGGATCGCGCTCGGGCTGCTGGCGCGCAACCCTTCCGCGGCCGAGCAGGCCGCGGAGGGAATGCGGGCGATGGACACCGCCGATAGCAAGCTGAGGTTGGCTGTCAACGATTACGCCGAGGCAATCATGGCGGTCGCCGTCCGCGAGCGGCAGATCGCCGACATCGACCGCGAGGTGCTGGGCACCGAGGGCCGCCTGATCGGCCGCGTCACCGAATTGCTGCGCGAGGTCAGTTCGCGCCGCGGCCACGTGCTGTCGCGCGATTTTGCCCGCACGCTGACCGAGGCGCGGTGGCAGAGCATCGTGCTCGGCACGGTCGGCGTGCTGATCGGCATCGGCGCCGCGTTGTTCGTGGTGCGAAGGACGGTCCGTCCGCTCGCCCAGATCGCGCGCTCCATTCGCGCGCTTGCAGCGGGCCAGAAGGACACGTCGATCCCTTCGGCCGACCTCGACAACGAGATCGGCGATATCGCGCGCGCGGCCGAAGTGTTCCGCCGCGCGCTCGAGGAGGCCGACACGGCGCGCGAGGCGGCGGTGCGCGCGCTCACCGAGCAGCGCCTCGCGGAGGAGAGCTACCGAAAACTGTTCGAGGGCTCCGTCGATGGCATTTACGTGACGACGCCGGCCGGCGACCTCCTCAACGCCAATCCGGCGCTGGCGCGGATGATGGGTTACGACAGCCCGCAGCACCTCATCGACAGCATCAACGACATCGCCCACACGATCTACGTCCACCCCGAGGCGCGTGCCGAATATCAGCGGCTAATGGCGCGCGACGGCATGGTACGCGAGTTCGAGTATCAGGTTCGCCAGCGCAGCGGCAACATCCTGTGGCTCTCCGACAGCGCCACGGGCGTGCGGGACGAGCAGGGCAACATCGTCCGCTACGAGGGCACGCTGCGCGACATCACCGACCAGAAGCGGGCGGAAGATGCCATCGCCGAAGGCCGGCGCCTGCTCCAGCAGGTCATCGACACCGTGCCGGCGGTGATCAACGTCAAGGATCGCGACCTGCGCTATGTGCTGATGAACCGTTACATGGCCGGTATCTTCGGCATCGAGCCGAGCGACGCGCTCGGCCGCACCACGGCCGACCTGATGTCGCGCTACGGCGCAGCCAAGTCTGACGAGAGCGACAAGCGCGTGCTCAAGCTCCGCAAGGGGCTCGGCTTCTATGAGGAGGAGTACAAGGACGCCTCCGGCAACATGCGGCAATGGCTGGTCAACAAGCTGCCGCTGCTCGACGCCGAAGGCGAGATCGAACGCATCGTCACCGTCGCGCTCGACATTGGCGAGCGCAAGCGCGGCGAGCAGGAGATGCGCAAAGCCAAGGAAGCTGCCGAGACCGCGCTGCGCAATCTGCGCGAGACCCAGGCCTCGTTGATCGAGGCGGAGAAGCTCGCCGCGCTCGGGCGCCTGGTCGCCGGCGTCGCGCACGAGGTCAACAATCCGGTCGGCATCAGCCTCACGGTCGCGTCCGCGCTGGAGCGCAAGACCGCGATGTTCACCGCCGAGGTGGAGCGCGGCGAGCTCCGCCGCTCCACGCTCAACGAGTTTCTCAACACCAGCCGCGATGCCTCTTCGCAGCTCGTCTCCAATCTCAACCGCGCCGCCGAGCTGATCCAGTCTTTCAAGCAGGTCGCGGCCGACCGCAACTATTCGGACCAGCGCAGCTTCGACCTTGGCGACCTCACCGAGCAGGTGGTGATGAGCCTGCGGCCCGGCCTGCGAAAGCACAATCTGACGCTCAATGTCGAGTGTCAGCCGGATCTCACCATGAACAGCTATCCCGGCCCGTACGGCCAGGTGCTGACCAATCTGTTTCTCAATTCGGTGGCGCACGCCTTTCCGGACGGCCGGCCGGGGACCATCGACATCCAGGTGCGCGAGTCCGGCAAGGACAATGTCGAGATCGTCTTCTCCGACAATGGCTGCGGCATGTCGCTCGACGTCCGCCGCCGTGCCTTCGATCCGTTCTTCACGACGCGGCGCGATCAGGGCGGCACCGGCCTCGGCCTGCACATTGTCTACAGCATCGTCACCAACCGGCTCGGCGGCCGGCTCGACCTAGATTCCGAGCCGGGCGGTGGCACGCGCATCCAGATGATCCTGCCGCGCACAGCGCCGCTCGAGCAAGCGGCGGAATGATCAGGTCGCGGACTCGCTAGCGCGCCGCGCTGCCGGCGATCGTTACCCGCGAACGAGAGCCGCGCCCAGGATGAGACACCCGGCGCCCAACGCCCGTGTCAACGTGATCGGATGGTGCGGCAGGCCGAACAGGCCGACGTGGTCGAACGCCAATGAACCAAGCAACTGACCCACGACGATCAACGTCAACACCGTCGCCACGCCGAGGCGCGGCACCATGAGGATGCTGGTCGCGATGAAGATCGCGCCGAAAATTCCCCCGGTCCATGCGATCCAAGGCGCTCGTCCGGCCAGGGCGGCAGCGGGTATCGGCTCGCGCACGACGATCAGGACCAGCAGTAATGCGATTGTCCCGCCAAGATAACTCACGAACGCCGCCCACCTCCCTGATTGCATGGCCTTGCCAAGACTGGCGTTCAGCACCTGCTGAAAGGCGAGGCTCAGGCCCGCGGAGAGGACGACGAAGGCTGCCAGAAGGTTCATGCGCGGCTCGTAATGGCATGGGAAGTGGCGCCAGCTTAGCGCCTGGAGCCAATTCACGTCTGGAACGAAATCGACCGCCTCAATCTGCGAACGCGCAGCGGTAGGCGGCAGGCGTTGCGCCGTAAGCGCGCCGAAACAGGCGACCAAGGTGGCTCTGGTCGGAGAACGAGCCGGCATAAGCCACGTCCGCGACGGTGTCGCCGCACTTCAAACGTGAGCGTGCCGCTGCCAGTCGCAGCGCAAGACGATAGGCGGCAGGGGTCATTCCAATCTCTCGCTTGAACTGCCGAATGAAGCCGTCGGTCGATCGGCCCTGGCGTGCCGCGATCGTGCGGATGTCGAGATCGTCGCACGAAACCAGCTCCGTCAGCGCGGCACGTTTGGCCGGCAGCGTCAGACGTCTCGGGCACGGATCATGCGAGCCGATCGCGTCGAGCATCTCCTCTGGCAAGGTTGCCCGCGAGTTACGGATGCAGAACGGCCCCGAGATCCTTCTCACCGCCGCATGAACGCCCGGTAAATAGAGATGGTTGACGATCGAGCCCGCGCCGCCTTGCGAGGCGTGCGGTACGCCCGCCGGGATGACGACGATATCGCCCGCGATGGCGAGAAACTCTCCGAATGTGGTCATGTACATGCGCCATCCCTTGTGGACGGCGGCGACCTGGACATTCGGGTGAAGGTGACAGGCGAGCGCGACCGCCTGTGCCGCCGCGAGGTGGCCGAACTCGATCGCCGAGTCACGTGCCCATGGGCGATATGTCCACGATCTAGGCATCCTCACTGCATACGATCTATTGCTCAGGATGTCAGGAGGCTGCTGCAGACTGGTTTTGAGCCGTGCGTCGTGACTTATTGGCACGCCCTAATCGACGTCGGCGAGCCTGTGCAGCGTCGCGCCGAAGATCTGGCTGGCCTTGCCGACCAGCGCCGTGCCGGTCATCTCCCCGCGCGTCTCCGTGAAGGTGCCACTGACGCCGATGCCGACCGGGGCGGGGCCGCCGAACAGCGGATTGTCGTCGCCCCGCGGCGAGGTGTGGCGCTGCACCAGCACTTCGCCCTTGAAGGTGTTGTCCTTCACGGTGTAGCTGCCGGTGTAATAGAGGTAGGCGTCGCCGCCAAGAATCTTGCCGTCGCGGAAAAGGATCACGCCGCTGCCTTTGCCGACCCGACCGTCGAGCAGGCTCACGTGAATCGAATAGAGGCCGTTCTTCATCACGTCCCGCAGGCCGGCCGCCATCGCCCAACGGCGTAACCGGTAGAGCATTTATGCCAAAGCGCATCGCACGCGCAACGCGGCAGTTTAGCGGGCGGCAGGGGCATCGCCGTCGCGAGCCGTGATTGTTCCGGCTTGTGCGTGACGCCGTCATGACGCTCTGATGATGAGGCGAGGCCGGACGTTGCGCATTGGAGTTGGCCCGCGAAATGCATAGCCATTATCGCACTGGCCGCGGAGTGCTGGAGCAAGACGAACGTGAGCAACTGGATCGATTCCGGCGGCGTTGAGCCGCGTCTGTACAGTGTGCGTCCCGCGAATTGCAAAAGCGAACGACGGCGGAGCGGCACCGCGACACGCTGGCGAAGCTTGATAAGGCTCGCGTGCGCCTTGGGCCTGAGTGCGCTTGCGGCCTCCTTCGGGCACGCGCGTGACCGTGGCCAATTCGCGAACACCAATCCGGACTTGAAGGCCTGGTTCGACGGCTTGCGAAGCGGCAAGGGGCCTTGCTGCTCGGACGCCGACGGCTCGGCCGTCTCGGATTCCGACTGGGACAGCAAGGACGGGCACTATCGTGTCCGCATCCCGCGCTACGGCTCGGGCATCGACGGCCAGCCGCAAGAGCTCGTCTGGGTGGACGTGCCCGAGGAGGCCGTGATCTCGGAGCCCAACCGGGTCGAACCATGGTCTGGCCGATCTACGGCCCCATGGGCGTCACCATCCGCTGCTTTATGCCTGGTAGCATGACATAGGCCACCAAGCGACGCTTCGCCCGGAGGGCTGATGCCTGATGCCGCCCGCGCCACGTCAGGTATACTTGGTGTCGCGCTCGAGCAGTTCGATGGAGATGCCTTCGGGGCCGCGGATGAAGCAGATGCGTACGCCGGGCCTGATCGTCGTCGGCTCGCGTGTGAAAGTGACGCCCTTGGCCTTGATCTCGGCGGCGACGGCGTCGATGTCCTTTACCGTCAGACCAAAATGGTCGAGGCCCTGATGCGGATGCGCGGGCGGCGGGCTGACGGCGCTGTCGCCTTCGAGCGGCGCGATGAATATCCTGGCCCCGCCAAGGTTCACGTCGATCCGTCCGGGCGCCCGCACGATCTCGCCACCGAGGATGTCGCGCAGCCAGGCCGCCGTGGCCTCCGGATCAGGGCTGCGCAGATGGACGTGATCCCAAGTGACGACTGGCATTTCATTCTCTCCCAATGGGACCTTCGGATGTTGCGCCGCATGTTAACGGCCCCTGCCGGTGATCACCACCGTCCTTGCCGATTCGCAACGGCCGGGAACCTTGGTTCGTGTTCCCGATTAAGGTATCCAGCGGCTCGGTCCGTCGTCGGACGGGCGTAAGCCGCTGTCGGTGACGAAAACCATGAACGCTGGGCTTGACCGGATCGGGTTGAGGCGTTTCGCCGGAATCGGCGAGCGATTGGCGCGGACCGTGACGGTTGCGAGCGTCTCGTTTGGCCGAAGTTTGCTGTGGTTGCTGGCAGCGATCATCGTCGGCTGCGGAATCTGGATGCTGCTGCCTCTCTCCAAAAGCAATAGCGCTGAGTCGGGGACGTCGGAGCTGGCAGCCGTCGAGACGGCTCCTTCGGGCGATTCGGCCGGCGCGGGCGCGCCGGCCCCCGAAGCTCGGGCGCCGGCAATGGCAGAACTCGGTCGTCTCAGGATTTCATCGCAGACCTGGCGCCGCGGCGGCCTCGGCTCGAAGGCGCTGGTGACGTTCACGCTGCGAAACGACAATGACTATGCCGTAAAGGATGTCGAGATCGTCTGCGCTTTCGCGCGGCGCGACGGCAGTCATCTCACCGATCGCAGCCGTGTGCTGGCGGACCCCGTCAGCATGAAGAGCCGCAAGACCTATGCGCAGATCCCCGTCGGCTACGTCAATGTGAACGCCGATCAGGCGAAGTGTTCGCTGGTTGCAGCGCGCCGCGCGTAAAGCGCTGCATTTTCCGATAGCGGAAAAGTTACCGTCCGCAAGACTTGGCCAAAAAACTTCGCGTCGCCATTTGAACCGTACGGCTGGGCTAGGAACCAATTAGAAGATCGCCTGTTGAGGCGGAGAGCCCACGCGGGGATGCGGGGGGCGGAGCGCGGCTATGCCCATCTTTCGGTATTTCATCTTTGTCGGTGGAGCTTTGCTCGCACTGTTATTTGCCGTGGATTTCGTTCTGCCGGCGTCACCAGTGACGCAAACTGTTGCGACGGCGAGCAACGACCAGCCACTGATCCGGATCCGGTCCGATCGCCATTTGCCTGAGCGCGTGGTGCTCGATACCAGCCAGCCGACGATTGCCGCGCCTGCGATGAAGACCGCCACCGTCGCGGCGCCGCAGCCGCCGGATACCGCGTCGGCAGCGGCCCTCGCGGAGATGTCGGCCAAGGCGCGGGTGCGCGAGACCTTTGCCCAGTTTACCCCTGGCTCGAAGGCCGACAGCGCCGCCAAGAAGCCGCAGGCCCAGGCTCAGCCCAAGCGTAAGGTCGCCAGAGCGCACACGGCCCCGCAATATGGTGGGCCGCAGTATGGTGGGCCACAACAGTTTGGCCGGCCGATGCTGGTGGCCCAGCAGCCGCATTTCGGTCTTTTCAACACGACCTGGTGAGAGAGCCTTCGACTCGTCTCGAACGGCGACGGGTGGGGCTTTATATTGGGCAGCCTCTCTGCTAATTCGAACCCATCCGAACGCCGCCCGCTGTGCGGGCTCGCCAACAGTGGTCAGGCGCGTCTCGGTTGCGGCCCAATCTTTGGGCCAGGGCGCTCGTAGCTCAGCTGGATAGAGCATCGGATTTCGATTCCGAGGGTCGGAGGTTCGAATCCTTCCGAGCGCGCCACGCTTATGTTTGTCCAGCCCGGAGACATAGGTAGCAGGTCGTACCTGAGACATGGGTGACAACCTCGTGCCGAACGGGTTGTCGAGGGTTGCAGGGTTTACGCCATGCATTGATGGCACAGCCCATTATTGCTCGGCCCGCGCTTTCACCGTCAACCCCGCGCGCCAAGGGCGCGCCCCTGCGGGCTTCCAGATGCGTCTTCTCGCAAAAGCGAAGGGGCCCCGAGGGCCCCCTTTGATATTACCAGCGGCGATAGCCGTAACCATAATAGCGTGGGCCGTAGTAGCGCGGCGCATAATACCGGGGGCCGTAGTACGGCCGCGGCCCGTAATACCCATAATAGTTCGGACGCCACCAGCAGCGTCCCCAGGCGTTGCAGACCATGCGGACCTGCTCGACGTCGGAGACCTGCGAAGTTGCAGGCGCGGGCGCGATGGGCATGGCGGACGCCGCCGGCGATACCGCGAGGGCACCGAACAAGGATGCGGCGACGAGGCCAATCTTGAGCTTCATGATGTCTTCCTCCGCTGACGCGAGGCAGGATATCGATGATGTTCTGATCAAATTGTGGCGGACCCGAAATGTAATGCTGATGAACAAATCTTCGGTCAGCCGAGCGTCAGGGATGATCTTAACGGCACCAAACCATCTCTGATTCAGTGTTGCGCGTGCGCCGGCAGGTGCTCGCACGACTTGCGGCCAGCCTTGATCCTGCGCAATTTTGCGGGGCACGGGGCGGCCGTCTCGATGTTGACGTCAGCGCGGGCGAGACCTCGGCCCCGACCATGGTGGCCTCACCGCGCGCGCTGGCATGATCCGCGCCGATTATTCTGACTCGTGCACAAGGCGTATCGGTCTACGAGATCGAGAAGCAATTGCTGCTCTCGGGCGCCGCGAAATAAGAACGCCCGCGGGAAGGAGCGGCGCCCCTCAGTAGCAGGGGTGCCGGCGACCGTCCTGGCCGATATAAGCGGCTGCGCTTCGGTAGCAGTGGTTGGTCGACGGGCCGTCGTAATAGGCGAAGGTGCCGGGGGTGATGCCGGGTCCGTAATTGTGCAGATAGCTGATCGGGTAGGGCAGCGGGTTGACGTAGGAGCGGTGGTAGCGGTGGTGTCCCCGCGCCTCCGCGAGGCCGGGGGCTAGGATTGCAGCCGACAGGACAGCAACTGCGGCTACAAGCTTCAACTTGCTCATCTGATTCTCCGGAACCTGCGCGAATGGGTCGGCTATGTATAGCAATTTCGGGTAGTCAGGACATCGGTCCGGAGGCTCGGAATCACGCCCAAACCGCAGATTTCCGGGTGGGTGCGACAGAATTGCCGGACATGCGGTCGAAAGCTGCCCATTTTTGGCCTTTTCGGGATGCTTAACGAATTCCCCACACAAGTGTGACCAAATAGTATTCGGTTTAGAATCCCTCGCCGGCCTTTTGGGGGCTCCTTCGAGGCCGGTCCATTCCTGAAGGCTTTCGCCGTCACGTCGCCATGCGCATCATGCTTCCGAGCCTGCTGTTGTTGTGCCTCGCCGCCGCCATGCCGGCGCGCGCCGAGCTGCACATCACCCGCGACCACGGGGGCTATGTCGAGGAGTACAAGGCCAAGTACAAGCGCGTGCGCGAGAAGGGCGAGCGCGTCATTATCGACGGCATCTGCAATTCGGCCTGCACGCTCGTGCTTGGCATCGTCCCGATGAACAAGATCTGCGTAACGCCGCGCGCCAGCCTCGGCTTCCATCAGGCCTATTACGACAAGGCCTTCACCTTCGGCATCAAGGTCACGAGCGCCGAGGGTACCTCCGATCTGATGTCCTACTATCCCGACAAGGTGAAGGACTGGATCCGCCGCAATGGCGGGCTCACCACTGATATGAAGAAAATCAAGAACGGGGTCGAGCTCTGGAAAATCATCGACCCCTGTCCGGAAGAGTGGTGAGCGGCTGAGCCGCGGCTCCCCGCTGTTCGTCGCAGCGCAGCATCGCTCGTCCAGAAATTCGTATTGCCGCATGGGGCCCCATCGGGCATGGAGGCGGCAATGAAGCACAATCCGGAAGCCCTGACCGCCCGCGCGGCGCCGATCCTGTTCGTCCTGCTCTGGAGCACCGGATTCATCGGCACGAAATACGTCGTCGACAATGCCGATCCCTTGACCTATCTCGCCATCCGCATGGCGATCGTGGTCGGCCTGATGGCGATCATCGCGGCGATCGCGCGACCGAAATGGCCTGATGGCACCGGCATTGCGCACAGCGCGGTCGCCGGCATTCTGGTCCATGGATTCTATCTCGGCGGCACCGCGATCGCGATCGCGCATTCGATTCCGGCAGGCCTTTCCGCGCTGATTCCGGGTTTGCAGCCGATCCTGACCTCGACCATCGCCAATCGCTGGCTCGGCGAGAAGGTGACGCCGGTGCAATGGACCGGCCTCGTGCTCGGCCTCGGCGGCGTCGTGCTGATCCTGCACAACCGCCCGATGAGCGGCGAAGCCGGGCTCGGCTGGCTCGCCTCGGTGGTCTCGCTGATCAGCATCACCCTCGGCACGCTCTATCAGCGCCGCTACTGCAATCACATCGACTGGCGCGCCGGCAATCTCGTGCAATACCTGTCCGTCACCATTTTCTTCGCGATCGGCGCCTTTCTGTTCGAAGACCGCGTGGTGCACTGGACGCGCGAATTCGTGCTCGCGCTCGCCTGGCTGGCCGTGGCGCTCTCGATCGGATCGATCGGGCTGTTGTACTGGCTGATCCGCCACGCCGCGGCAACCTCGGTCGCGAGCCTGTTCTACCTGGTGCCGGCCGTGACGGCGCTGATGGCCTACCTGCTGTTCGGAGAAAAGCTGGACGCAATTGCCATTGCCGGCATGGCGCTCTGTGCCACAGCGGTCTTTGTGGTCAATCGACGCTTTTAAAGGTTTCCGGTGCGTACAGCCCCGACGGGTGCTCGCAGTTTTGCTGCTGGCGTATTCTGAAGGCGCTGGGTATCTCCAGAGCGTCTCCGGGCGCGCCCGCACCCGAAGACCTGCTCCGAGCGTTGCGGTCAGCGCTTGGCCTTCTTGGCCTTCTTCTTCGATTTGGTGGCTTTCTTGGCGGCCTTCTTCGCAGATGTCTTGGTGGCCTTTTTTGCGGTTTTCTTGGACGACTTCTTCGCGGCTTTCTTCGTGGTCTTGTTGGCAGCCTTCTTGGCCGTCTTTTTGGCAGCCTTCTTCGCCGCGACCTTCTTTGCGGCTTTCTTCACCTGCTTGACGGCGGTGACTGCGGCGTCCTTGGTCGCTTCCACGGCGGTGGTGATCGTCTCCATCGCCTGCTCGGTGATCGGCTTCTCGTTGTCCATATCGTCCCCCATTGTTTGAACGGAGCGATGACGATAGCGGGTTTCAAGATTGTGTCAAAGCAACGCTCAACCTATGCGGATCTTGCGTAGGCTGCGAGCGCGGCGTCCCGCTCGCGTGATCGCTGACCGGCTGCGGAGTGGCGGGTGGCCGGACAGGCGGAGATCGCCGCCGAGCGAGACGATGAGGGGCGGAGCGCTTGGCGTGGTGAGGGGGCTTCTTTACGATTCGGAAAGAATGCCCGCGCCCGGCGGTGCGAACGGTCGTTAATGGGGCCGTAAGCCGATTGCATCAATATGCAGGAGTTACGGGGGTCACTCGATTCATGTCCAACTTTCTAACGGCGAAACTTCTGCCGCAGTTCAAGCTCGGCACCAAGGCAGTCCTGTGCGCCGTGCTGCTGATCGCCGTGAACACGGCGCTCGTGGTCGGCTCCGGCTATTGGTCGCTGACATCCGCATTCAACGATCGTGCTCTCCGCGACATCGAGGTCAACCTGCGCACGCTGGCGCTGGCCTTCGCCGAGACCGTTCCAGACGTCAAGATCACGGTGAGGGATGGCGCAGTCGCACGCGCCGAGATTCCCAAGATGCCCGAGCTCAGGGATCACGCCATCGTCGATCGCGCAGTGTCCTATGTCGGCGGCAATGCGACCCTGTTCGTGTTCGACGAGGCGAGCCGACAATTCGTGCGACGCTCGACCAATGTGAAGAAGGAGAATGGCGATCGCGCGGTCGGCACCCAGCTTGCCGCCGATCATCCGGGACAGGCGCCGCTGCGTCGTGGCGAGGCCTATAAGGGGCCGGCGACGCTGTTCGGCAAGTCGTTCATGACCGCCTATTTCCCGATCTTGGACGCGACCGGCAAGGTCGCCGGCATTCTCTATGTCGGCATCCCCATGGCCCAGTTCGAGAGCATGCTGTCCCAGGCGATCTCGAGCATGGCCGCGGCGGCCGGTCTCGCGGCGCTCCTGGTCCTGATCCTCACCTTGGTGATCGTCCGCCGTGTCACGAAACCGCTCACCTCGGTCACGCACTCGCTCACGGCGCTTGCCAACGGCCAGAGCGACGTCGCGATCGAGTGCGAAGATCGCGCCGATGAGATCGGCGAGATCGCCCGCACCGTCGCGGTCTTCAAGAGCAATTCGCTGGAGCGGGCGCGCCTGCGCAGCGAGCAGGCGGCGGCAACGACTGCCGCGGCCGAGCAGCGCAAGGCGGAGCTTCGCAGCTTCGTCGAGGAGTTCCGCGGCAGCGTCGGCGGCATTCTCGACAAGGTGCTCGCATCGTCGGGCGAATTCGAGCGCGTGGCACGGCAACTCACCGATGTTGCGCGCTCCACCGCCGAACTGTCGGCGCACTCGGCCGGAGCTTCCGAAAACGCCTCCGAGCACGTGCGTTCGGCAGCGTCGGCCTCCGACGAGCTGTCCCAATCGATCTCCGAAATCACCCGCCGGGTGCAGGAATCCAACGAGATCTCCGCCGAAGCGGTGCGGCAGGCCGAGGCGACCGACCAGCGCATCGCGCAGCTCTCGGAAGCCGGCGCGCGTATCGGCGACGTCGTCAAGCTGATCACCTCGATCGCCGAGCAGACCAACCTGTTGGCGCTGAACGCCACCATCGAGGCCGCCCGCGCGGGCGACGCCGGCCGCGGCTTCGCCGTGGTGGCCCAGGAGGTCAAGACGCTGGCCGGCCAGACCGCCAAGGCAACAGACGAGATCTCGAACCAGATCGAGAGCATGCAGCTCGCGACCGAGGAATCGGTCGCCGCCATCAAGGCGATCAGCCAGACCATCGAGCGCATCAGCGGCATCGCCGGCTCGATCTCGGCTGCGGTCGAGCAGCAGAAAAGCGCGACCCACAACATCGTGGCCAGCGTTCGTGCGGCGGTGTCGGGCACGGCCGATGTCGCCGTCAATGTCCGTCACGCCGCCAAGGGCGCGAGCGAAACCGGCGAGACCTCGAGCCGGATGTTTGCCTCGGCCCAGGCGCTGTCGGGCGAGAGCCTGCATCTGAAGGCCGAGGTTGACGGCTTCCTCGACCGCGTCCACGCGGCCTGATCCAACGCGGTCATTGCGGGGCGTCTTCTAAAGGACCGACCTCTGGTGCGCAATTGTGCACCAGAGAATCTCGAGATCCCCCGGTGCGCAATTGCGCACCTGAGGTCTGGGTTCGTCGGACCATCGCGGGATGGCAGCTCGGTTATTTCGGCTGCGGCACGATGCGGATGTAGGGCTTCGGCTCCTTCCAGCCCTGGGGATAGATCGTCTTGGCCTCGTCGTTGGAGACCGAGCCAGCGATGATGACGTCCTCGCCCTGGGTCCAGTCGGCCGGCGTCGCGACACGATGCTTGGCGGTGAGCTGGAGCGAGTCGATGACGCGCAGGATCTCCTGGAAGTTCCGCCCTGTGGTCATCGGATAGACCAGCACCAGTTTGATCTTCTTGTCCGGCCCGATGATGAAGACGTTGCGAACAGTCTGGTTGTCGGCCGGCGTGCGGGTGAGGGGATCGCCCGAGGTCGAGGCCGGCAGCATGCCGTAGAGCTTGGAGACGTTGAAATCGGTGTCGCCGATCATCGGATAGTTCGGCGCGGCGCCTTGCGTCTCCTTGATGTCCTCCGACCATTTGGAATGGCGGTCGACTGGATCAACCGACAGGCCCATCAGCTTGACGCCGCGTTTGTCGAATTCCGGCTTCAGCTTGGCCAGCGCGCCGAGTTCGGTCGTACAAACCGGCGTGAAGTCCTTGGGGTGCGAGAACAGCAGGGCCCAGCTGTTGCCGATCCAGTCATGAAACTTGATCTTCCCTTCGGTGGTCTCAGCTTCGAAGTCGGGGGCGGTGGCGCCGATCGGAAGTGTCATGGTTCTACCTCATCTCTTTGAATTTACTATGGAATTCATCTCGGGCCGTTATCATCAGTATAGGGTTTTGGCGAAGCCAAGTGAACCGGCTCAAGTAAAATGTGAATTCCTTCTTCGAAAGGCCGATCTTCTAGCACCTTTCTGTTACCGCGGCGCCTGCGGCGAAACATCTCCACCCGGGGTGACACGGTGCCGATTGCCCCGATAATGCCGTTTATGACTTCCATCACGCTCGCCCGGCGCTTCCTAGAACCAAAATGGTCCTGACAGCGACCAATTGGCAACCATCTAGAAAAGTCGCGATCCCCGTATCGAATCGTTAACCACCCCTTTACGTCGGCATGAAAATGCTGGCCGATCAGAAGAAGTCTGGAAGTGAACTATGTCTGCCGCTGCGCCTAAGCCTACCGAGCCGTCGTCCCTCGAACCGTCCTGCCGCGATACGGCGGCCCATGCGCTGAGCATCGTGCGCGACGGCGTGATCACGGGCGAAGGCCCGACCACCAAAGGAAGGGTGCATTTCTCCCGTTCGCTCGATGCCGACGACACCGCCTGGTGCGTACGCATCCTGACGGCCACTGCCGTCAACGACCAGCCGGTGACCCGCACCGAGGCCGAAGTATTGTTCGAGATCAACGAGGCCGCGACCGAACGTACTGACGGTGGCCGGTTCGACGACCTGCTCGCCAAGGCCGTTGCCCATTATGCAGCCAGCGCCTCGGGCCTGAAGGTGCCGCCGCGAAGCGTTGCGCTATCGGCCGACACCGAGATCGAGAGCTGGGCACCGTCCTATGCCTCCAAGGTCAACAGCGAGATGCTGGAGTGGATCGCCGGCCAGATGCGCGGCAAGCGCCAGAACAACCGTCGCCTAATGGCGATGGTGGCGACCTTCCTGGGCGCCACCGCACTGCCTCTGGCGGGCCAATTGCCCAACGTGTTCGACATTGGCATGTAAGGTTTTAAGCATTTAACATCTACGCGCCTCATGCAGACGCGATCGAGCGGCGGGGTCATTTCCCCGCCGTTTTTTGTTTACCGCCCTCAAGCTCGAGCCCGAGCGTGCGGCCGGGGAAGCCGGCGGCATCGAAATAGCGCTGGCTGCCGACGCGCTGGAAGTTCAGCACGGTCATCAGGCCATCCTCCGCCGGTTTGGACTTCAGCGTGCCGGCATAGGCCTTCGGCATCGTGCCATTGAGCAGGGCCTCCGAGATCACGCGGCCGACGAGAACGCCGTTCTGCGCGCTGCGCAGGCCCAGGAGCCGGGCCGCGGTCATGCCGACGTCGGCGTTGCTGACCGGGATCTCGTCGACATAGCCGGCCTTGAAGTCCGGACCAATGGCGGCCATGAAGTTCATGGTGTCGCCGCGGCTGAAGCTGCCATGCATGCCCTGGCCCTGGCGCAGCACGGTATCGGCGACCTGCACCGAGCAGTTGGTCGGCGCCTCGCCGCAATCGCTGGCATAGGAGCGGAAGTTGACGACGATCGACGGCGTCGGCGTCGCCGCCTTGCCGCGCAGATTGATGCTCGACAGTGGCAGCGTGCCGGGGAAGCGACCGAGCGAGTCGTGGACGAACAGGCCGGAGACGTAGTCCTGCTCGAGCAGCGCCTTGATCGTCTTCGCCGCCAGCGTCTTGTCTTTGTTAGGCAGATAGATCAGGTCGGAGCCGCCATTGGTCGCGACAACGAGATCGGGCTTGGTCGGATCTTTGCCGAGCACGCCGTTACCGGCCTTGGGATGCTTATTGCCTTCGATCTTCGCATTCTTGTCGTTGGGATCGAACAGCGGCAGGTCGAGCGCTTTGGCGAGGTCGAGCGCCAGGAAGCCCATCGGCAAAAAGTCCGTCGGCGTGTCGTCATAGCTGATCTTGGCCGAGGGGCTGGTCTTGCTCTCCTTGGAGATGGTCGAAAAGCCGTGGTCCGCGGAAACGATGATGTTGGTCGATGTGGCGAGCCCGAGCTCGTCGAGCGCCTTGCGGAGCTGGGCGAGGTTGGTGTCGGCATTCTTGATGCCAGCCATCGAGGTGGGACCGTTGATCCCAGGCATGATCTGATTGAGGCTGTCACCGGTATTGTGCTGGCTGCCGTCGGGGTCGCGCGACCAGAACACCAGCACGAACGGCTTGTTGCGCGCCTTGAACATCGGCAGCACCACCTTGGTGGCGACATCGGCAAAATAGGCCTGTTGCGCGACGTTGGCGACGGTGGTGCCAGGGGTTTTGGCGTCGCCCGCCTTGGAATTGTCGCCGCGTGGTGGCGTGGCGGTGGGCAGGCCGGCCTTGGTCAGCGCGTCCTTCACCTCGTCCGACAGCGCGACACCGTTCTTGCCGCCGGTGGAGTCGTCGAACACGACCGAGTGCAGACCAGCCCTGTCGGGCTTGTCCGTGTGGTCGAACTGGTAGGTCGGGCCGACCTTGCCGATCGCCGCGGTGCTGAACCCCTTGTCGCGGGCCATCTTCAGGATGGTCTCTTCGTTCAGATAGTCGCCCTTGAAATGCTCGTCGATGTCGCCGAGCACGGCATCGTTTTCGATAAAGGGGACGACGGTGTCGCCGGCGGGGACGGAGGTGTAGTTGGTCCAGATCGTGTTGGAGAAAACGCCGGTATCACCGAGATAGTGTCCGGTCGACATCGCCGAGCCGTTGGCCATGGTGAAGGTCGGGAACAACGAATGCGGGTTCTTGAAGTTGACGCCCTTGTCGCGGACCTCGGCCATCGCCGGAGCCGTCTCCGGTGTGACCTTCAGCGCGCGAAGGCCGTCCGGAATGAACAGGATCAAGTTGCGGGGCGTGTTGTTCTGGGCGGAGGCAAGTCCGGTGGACAGGAATGTCAGTCCGGCGGACAGCAACACCAGTGAGCGGCGCATCAAATCTCTCCCTGCGGTGAGGCGGCTTGGCCGCGACCGCGGCCCCCGGCTCGTTTAGTTTCGCTGCATGACACTTTCGTTACAAGAGCCGTTGGCGATGCAGGAGGCGGGTAAGGGTGGCGATGCATGAATCTCGTGTCCCGGACGCGCTGCGTCGCAAGGGCTCCTCGCGATGACGATCAAGAGGCGGCGGCCTGATTCTCCAGGTGACGCCGCGCCACCGGTCTCGCCTTCGGCGAGCCCGATGACAGGCCCCGGCGGGGAATCCCGTACGCCGCGGCGTCTCTGTTCACGCACTGCCGTCTCGGCGTACTGGATCGCCCGGTCCCGGCTCCGCCAAGGCTACGCCGAGGCCCACAGGAGTGCTCGGCCCGCCGAAGCCTTGGCGAAGGCGGCAAGCCGGGCGATGACGGCGAGTGTGTGGTGGCAGACACATCTTCGCATCCTCGCGGCTTGTTCGCCCGAGCTCTGCTTCGGTGCCTTGCCCTCATAATTGAAGAGGGCGCAGGGAAGACCGGGCGCCGGCTGGCGCCCGCGGTCCGCTGTGCGCAAATGCGCCGGAAACAGATGCACAGCGGCATACAGGGCAGCCTGGACATCCCGGCCTTCCCTGCGCAATGGTTTTACGGCTTATGGCGCGCTCTTGTGTCTGGGAAATCTGCCAGAATGTGCAAACGGGCGGTTCTCGCAAAACCGCCCGTTGCTGGATCTGAGCCCGGTCGCGCTCAAAGGCCG
>NZ_JADPKH010000063.1:0-49085 GCF_023073835.1 Bradyrhizobium sp. 153
AGAGCGCCGGCTCGGAATTTTCCACGATCAGAAGACGCGCGGCGCCGAAGGCGACGACGCGCTCGCAGATCTCGGAGCCGATCGAGCCGCCGCCGCCGGTAACGATCACCGCCTTGCCCCTGATCAGGGATTCGAGGCGCACATAATCGATCTTTTCGCTCGGCCGCAGCAGGAGATCTTCGACCGCGACAGCCGTAAGCCGCGGCGTGTCGCCGCTCTCGAGCGAGGGCATGCGGTTGACGATCACGCCCAACTTGCGCGCCCGCATCAGGATCGATTCCGGATGCGCCTCCGGCTCGAACGCCGACGGCGTCATCACGAGGCGGGCGATCGGCTTGTTGCGCTTGGCGAAGTCCGCGATGATTTCCTCGAAATCGTCGATGCCGCCCAGCACCGGTAGGTTGCGGATGAACTGGCCCCGATCCGCAAGCGACGGCGACAACACGCCGACCGGCCAGATACGCTTGATCGCCCCACTCTCGATTCCACGCAGCAGCACCTCCGCATCCGCGGCGCGGCCGATCAGCAGCGTCGGCGCAGCATCATCGGTCTTCGCCTGACGCCGCACCCGCGTATAGCGGAAATAGCGATAAGCTATGCGCAGCGCGCTGAGGAAGGAGATCTCCAGGAACCAGTAGAGGACGATCGTCACCTTGCCGAGGAAAAAGGCGCCACGAACATTGGGGGCGACGAAGATGTAGTCGAGCACGAGCAGGGCAACCGTCAGCACGGTTGTCGCGCGAATGATGTTCAGCGCGTCCGGCAGCGAGATGAAGCGCCATTTCGTCGTGGTCAGGTTCAAGACGAAGAACACGACCACGCTGAAGGCAAGAAAATAGGGCAGGATCTGGAACAGCAACGGCAAGCGTTCGAAGAAGCCTTCGCCGCCCTCGAATCGCAGATAGAAGGCAACAAAAAGCGCCGCTGTGGTTGCCAGCAAGTCGTGGAGCGCGATCAGGAAATTGCGCAAAGTGAGATGCGAAAGACGCGTCATTTGCCGACCAATGAAACCCAGTTAGATGCAACCTGTCCGCGCTGATAACCCATCTCGGCAGGACATGCCAGAGAAGGCTTGCGAGGTGACGCTTGCCAGTCGAGGCCGCCGGCCGCCAGGGCCGTTCAGAAACCGGCATCTTCCGGCTTCGCCTCGGCTCGTTGAGACCGGATCACCATGCCGCCGGCAACGCCGACGCCGATGACGTACATCCAGCCCTCGTGGAAGTCGAACAGGTGGGAGTTGAACAGAGAGGTGAAGACGTTCTGCACCACCACCAGGAGTCCGATCCAATTGGCGAACCCGTCGCCGCGAAACAACAGCAGCTGCAGGATCCAGATCGCGTAGAGAACGGCGATACCGATGGCGCCCCATTGCACGGCGACGTTCAGCGTCTGGTTATGCGGATTGCCGATCACTTCGGCGGACGCCTGGTACTGCCCTCTGGGTGTCGCGACCCGCTCGAACAATCCGCGGGTCGAGCCCGTGCCGTGCCCCACGATCGGCGCCTCCGCGAAGAAGCCGAGCGATTTCCGCCAGAATTCGAGCCGCAGCCCGATCGAGGTCGGCTCGCCCCTTTCCACATAGCGCGTATACTCGTTAATAAACCTCTCAGCGGTCTGGCGCAAATGTGGCGAGACCTGCCAGGCGAGAGCAGCGCCGGTGATCAGCACGGCGCCGACGATCGCAATGCTGCGCCATCTGAGATGAAGCAGCGCGAACACGCCGAACATAATCGGAATGGTGACGAGCGCTGTGCGCGACACCACCACGAAGGCCATGTTGGCGAAGAAGCTGATCGCAAGCGCGGTGAGCAGCCCGGCGAGCCAGTATCGGTTCTCGCGCACCAGCATCACGATCGGATAGGCGAGCGCGACCGCGCACAGTGTAAATTCCTGGCCCTGGTCGATGTGATTCTTGACGATGATGCCGCGCTCAATGTCGCCCGGCTTGATCGTGAGGTTCGGATAGAAGACGACCAGCCAGGACGCGACTGCCAGCAGCGCGCAGGAGGCGAGGAAGGCAATGAACACCCAATGTCCGCGCGCCGAGCGCTCGAAATGGTAGAGCAGGAGGGGCAGCACGAGCAGCTTGACGGTCGGATTGACCGCATACAGGCGCGCGCCCCAGGACGCATCCGACCACAGCGTCCCGAGTAGCGCGAGAACGACCAGCGCGATCGGCGCCGCGCAGATCGGACGCTTCAGCGATTGCAGGAACGCGCGGACGTCGAGGAACGGCACCATGCAGAGCAGCATCAGCGCGCTGAAGATCCCTGTAAGCGACGTCGACCAGGGCAGCGAGGCCGCACTCAGAATCGCAAACAGATCGACTGTCTCGCGCCAGGCCGCCGGACTGCGCAGGCGCCGCCGCAATATCTGGCCGGGGGTCTCACGGGCGAGCGTCGTCACTTGCCCCCTCCCCGCGCGCGATGCACCAGCGCGGTGGTGCTGAAGCCCTGGAGGATATCGACCAGCACGACCATCCCTCCCGCGGCCTCGACGACCTCGTGGCCGACGACCTGCTCGCGGGTATAGTCGCCGCCCTTCACCAGCACAGCCGGCTTGATCTTGGTGATCAGCTCGATTGGCGTGTCCTCCTCGAAGATGACGACGAGATCGACGGCCTCGAGCGCAGCCAGCACATCCGCGCGCGCGCGCTCGTCCTGGACCGGGCGATCGGCGCCCTTCAGCCGCCGCACCGAGTCGTCGCTATTGAGACCCACGATCAGGCGGTCACAGGCGGCGCGCGCCGCGGTCAGCACCTTGACATGGCCGGGATGGAGGATGTCGAAACAGCCATTGGTGAAGCCGACGCGCTGGCCCTGCCTCTTCCATTCGGCGAGCTGGGCGTCGAGCGCGGCCGGCTCGAGCACGATCTTCTCCTCGGCCGCGAGACTGGCATGGGGCAGGATCTTTCGGCGCAGCTCGGCCGCACTCACGCTGGCGGTGCCTTGCTTGCCGACCGCGACCGCGGCGGCGGCGTTGGCCATGCGCAATGCCGTGTCCCAGTCCGCGCCGGCCGCAAGCGACACCGCGAGCGCCGCGGCGACGGTGTCACCGGCACCGGAGACGTCGCGCACTTTCACCGGGAAAGCCGGAACGTGAACGGCCTCGCCGCCCCGCGGCACCAGCGTCATGCCGTGCTCGCCCTGGGTGACCAGAATCGCCTCGCAATCGGCAAGCCGCATCACGTCCTCGCAGGCATCGACGATGCTCTGCGGTGTGTCGGCGCGGCTCCGCGTCGCTTCCGAAAATTCCTTGCGGTTGGGCGTGAGCAGCGTGGCGCCGCGATAGATCGCCCAGTTCAGGCTCTTGGGATCGACGATCACGGGCTTGCCGAGCTTTCGCGCGGCGTCGATGGTGCGGCGGATGACGCGCGCCGTCAGCACGCCCTTGGCGTAGTCCGACAGCAGCACGAGGTCGGCGCGCGCGATCTGCGGCAGGATCGCCTCGATCAGCTTCGTCTCGACCTGATCGGAGACAGGCGCCGCCTGCTCCCAATCCGCGCGCAGCATGTGCATGGAAAAATGTTCGGAGACGAAGCGGACTTTTCGCGTGGTCGGCCGCGAGGGATCGCACACCAGCACGCTTTCGATCGCGGCGAGCTCGTCCAGCGCCGTCTTGAGCCGTGCACCGGCATCGTCCTCGCCAACAACGCCGACGAAGATGCAGCGCGCGCCGAGAGAAGCGACGTTGCGCGCGACATTGCCGGCGCCGCCGATATGGATCTCGCTGCGCTGGGCCGTGATCACAGGCGTCGGCGCTTCCGGCGAAATCCGCGACACCTCGCCATAGACGAATTCGTCCAGCATGATATCGCCGATGCACAGCACCGTGCGGCCGGCGATGGCTTCCGCGAGGGCGTCAAAATCGAGAATGGGCGTCGGCATGGTGTTGGGCCTCAGCGGAAGCGGTCGGGCCGGTCGAGATAATCCCCGACATAGGCCTTGACCGCGTCCTCAAGCGTCGTGAAGCCACCGTTATAGCCGGCGCGGTGGAGACGATCGACCTTGCTCTGGGTGAAGTATTGATAGCTGCCCCGGATCGCCTCGGGCATGTCGATGTATTCGATGTTGGGGCTTCTGCCGAGCGCTGCATAGGCGGCCAGCATCAGGTCCTTGAAACTGCGCGCCTTGCCGGTCCCGACGTTGAAGAGGCCGGAGACCGACGGCGTCGCCAGCAGCCACATGACGACGCGCACGACGTCGTCGACATAGATGAAATCGCGGCGCTGGTCGCCGTCGGCAATACCTTCGCGATGCGACTTGAACAATTGCACGACGCGGCCCGCTTTCACGTCATCGAAGCGGCGCGCCAGCACGCTCATCATCGAGCCCTTGTGGTATTCGTTGGGGCCGAACACGTTGAAGAATTTCAAGCCCGCCCATTGCGACGGGAGCGGGTCGCCCGCCGCTACGCGCTCGGCAACAGCGAGGTCGAACAGGTGCTTGCTCCAGCCGTACAGATTCATCGGCCGCAGCTTTTTCAGCGCCGGCAGCGAGGAAACGTCGTCAAAGCCATCCGCGCCATCGCCATAGGTCGCGGCCGATGAGGCATAGATGAACGGCACCGCATTCGCCGTGCACCAGTTCAACAGGCGCATCGAGAGGCGGAAATTGGTCTCGATCACGAGATCGCCGTCGGTCGCGGTGGTCTCGGAAATCGCACCAAGATGGATCATTGCGTCGAGCTTGCGGCCCTTCAGCCAGCCCTCCAGTTCGGCCGGCGGGACGATATCCACAAGCTGCCGCTTGGCGAGATTGCGCCATTTGCCGTCAGAGCCGAGGAGATCGCAGACCACGACGTCGCTGCGGCCGGCCTGGTTCAGCGCGGCGACGACGTTCGATCCGATAAAACCGGCCCCGCCGGTCACCAGCAACATTCCACCTACCTGCCCGATTTTCTGAATGCCCGGTCCTGCCGTAGCGCATGATCTGCCAAAGTGTAAGCGGTTTTGGGATCGTTCCTCAGCCGGCTTTACCTGCCGGCTGGGAGCGGCTAACCGAGCGCCCATATCAGCTCGCCCGATCGTATTACAATGAATCAAAATTCGCAACTTGGGGAATATGCAGACCGGGACGACACGCGCCCGATCCTGATCATTCCCTACATGTGGATCGGCGATTTCGTCCGTAATCACACCGTCGTGCGGGTCCTAAATCAGCGATGGCCAAACCGGCCGGTCGATCTCCTGACCACCTCCCTGTGCGCCCCGCTGGTCGATTACATGCCCGGCGTGCGCGCTGGCGTCGTTTGGGACCTGCCGCGCGGCCGGCTCGCAATTGGCCGCCAGGTCAGCCTGGCAAAACGCCTGCGCGAGCGGAACTACGGCACCGCCTTCGTGCTGCCCCGGACCTGGAAGGCGGCCATCGCGCCCGCACTGGCCGGCATTCCCGAACGGGTCGGCTTCGTCGGCGAGTTCCGGTTCGGCCTGCTCAACCGTTGGCGCTGGGGCGAGAAGAAGCTGCCCCGCTTCATCGACAAGAACGCCGCCCTCGCCCAGCCCGACGGCGCGCCGCTGCTTGCGGAATGGCCGGTGCCGCAATTGCGGGTCCCGGCCGAGGAGATCGCCCGCTGGCGGCAGGCCAATGGCCTCAGCGCCGGCGCAGCCGTAGCGCTGGCCCCCGGCTCGGTCGGAGTGTCCAAACGCTGGACCTACTATCCCGAGGCCGCCCGGTTGCTGGTGGAGCGCGGGCTGGAGGTCTGGGTTGTCGGCGGCCCTGCCGAGAAAGGCCTCGCCCAGGAGATCGTCGCGGCCGGCGGCGCGGGGGTGCGAGACCTCACCGGCAACGATCTGCGCAACGGCGTGCTGGCCATGGCCGCGGCCGGCGTCGCGATCTCCAACGATTCCGGCCTGATGCACATCGCAGCCGCCCTGGGCACGCCCACCATGGGGATCTTCGGCCCAACCGACCCCTATCTCTGGGCCCCGCTCAACGGCCTTGCCGCCACCGTGGTTCAGAACAAGAGCGTGCTGTCCTGTCAGCCGTGCCAGAGCACGATCTGCAAGATGAACGACCACCGCTGCATGCGCGACGTCGCGGCGAGCGAGGTGGTCGCGATTGCGCAGCGGGTGTTGAGTGAAGCGGAAGCGCGGGCGACGACGTGAGGCGATCCGGCCATTGCCGATGATGACATCCTGCCGGTGTTTTGCCCGACGAGTCAAACGCGATTCGAAAAATCCGCAAAAGATCGTACCAGCGGTCAACCCATTGATTTACTAGCACCGGCTACGGTGCATGGGGTTGTTTTCGCACTTTTTGTTTGGCGGTCGCGAAAAAGCCGGTTCAGAGCAGCGGCCGATAGACCTCGCCGATCCGCGCCGCCTCCGCATCCAGGCTGAACTTTGCGAGCACACGCGCCCGCCCGCGCGCGCCCATCGCGCTCGCGACATCCACGTCGCGCATAATGGGTTCCAGCGCGGCGACCAGCGCATCCACATCGCCCGGCGGCACCAGCACGCCGGTCACGCCATCCTCGACCACGAGTTCGGCGGCACCGGCGCGTGCGGCGACGAGAGCGCTGCCGGTGGCCATCGCTTCGATCAGCGTCAGGCCAAAACCTTCGTTGCGTGAGGTGAAGGCGTAGATCGTCAAGCGTTGGTACCAGCGCTGCACCGCTTCGATCGGCAATTCGCCGGTCATGACGATGCGCGATTGCAGGCCGGCTGTCTCGATGCGCTGCTTCAGGTCCTTGGCAAAGGGCGTCTGCTCGGGCGTGACCTGGCCGACGATCACAGCGGAGAAATCCGGATGGCGCGGCAGCAGCCGGCACATCGCATCGACGAATATGTCGGTGCCCTTCTGGGCGCGCACGCGGCCGAAGCAGCCGATTGCGTAGCGGCCGGGCAGCGCGGCTTCCGCGAAGGCCGCGGCGCGATCTGTCGGCGGTGCGTAGACGTCGGTGTCGACACCATGCGGGATCACGGTTGCCTTCACTTTCAGGAATGATGCCGAGATGTCGCTCGTTGCGATGATCGCATCCATGCGCCGGATCAGCCAGCGCGTGATCCAGCTGTGATGCCGCTGCGCGGCCGAGGTGAACACGAGCTTCAGGGGCCAGCCGAGCGCGCGCAACGCGACGGCGGCGATCATCTCGTTGTTGCGCCGCGCATGCCAGATCAGCGGCGCCTTGCGCCGCCATAGCTTCAGAAAATCCGCAGCGGTCAGGCGGCCGATCCCAGCCGGCGCATCGGAGCCGAACCAGGCCGCGCGAAACAGCCTTGCCAGCCGCGGCGCCACCATCCGATTGGTCGCGGTGACTCCGGAATAGCGCCTGTGCAGATTTGGCACGATCACTTCGAGATCGCCGGGGAAATTCGCCACGTCATGCTCCGTTTCGAAAGATCCCTATACGCAACATTAAGCATAGTGACCAGTTCAGCCGCGCCGATACCCCCTCTTCACCACGCGGGCGGTAGTTTTGCGCGTTGATCGAAGACGGGTGAGATCATGACTGTGCTAGTCACCGGCGGCGCCGGCTACATCGGAAGTCACACGGTCCTGGCGCTGGCGGAAGCCGGCGAGGACGTCGTCGTGATCGACGATCTCTCCACGGGTTTCTCCACCTATCTGCCGGAAGGTGTGCCGCTGTTCATCGGCGATGCCGGCGACGAGAACCTGCTCGAAGGCGTGATCGCGCAGCACGACATCGAGAGCATCATCCATTTCGCGGGCTCGGTCGTCGTGCCGGATTCGATGCGCGATCCGCTCGGCTATTATCGCAACAACTTCACGACCGCGCGCAATCTGCTCAACGTCGCGGTCAAGCGCGGCATCAGCCGCTTCATCTTCTCCTCGACCGCCGCCGTCTACGGCGATCCTGACCAGGTGCCGGTGCCCGAGCATGCGCCGACGCGACCGCTCTCGCCTTACGGCTCGTCGAAGCTGATGACCGAGATCATGCTGCATGACGTCGCGGCCGCCTACGGCATGCGATATGTGACCTTGCGCTACTTCAACGTCGCCGGCGCCGATCCGCAGGCGCGCATCGGGCTTGCCACTGTCGGCGCCACGCATCTGCTCAAGATCGCAGTTGAAGCCGCCACCGGCCAGCGCGCCAAGATCGACGTGTTCGGCACGGACTATCCGACCCCGGACGGCAGCTGCATCCGCGATTTCATCCACGTCACCGACCTCTCGCAGGCGCATCGCTCGGCGCTGGCCTATTTGCGCAATGGCGGCGCCTCCACGACGCTCAATTGCGGCTATGGCCGCGGCTATTCGGTGCTGGAGACCATCGACGCGGTGCGCCGGGTTTCGGGCCGCAGCTTCGCCGTGCAATACGCCGCGCGCCGGCCTGGCGACATCATGACCATGGTCGCCGATACCAGCCGCATCCGCGGCCTGCTCGACTGGCACCCACAGTATGACGACCTCGAGACCATCGCCGCGCACGCCCTCGCCTGGGAGGACAAGCTGTTCCGCGAGCGCCATGGCGAGCTCCGCCACGCCGTCTCGGCCTAGAATCAACCCGAGCGCAAGCCCTTAATTGGGCTTGAAAAACTGTAGCCGAGCGGGCACAGAGGCCCATCGATCCCTGACGCACGGGCAGGCTTTGTCCCGCGCCGTCAATGGACACCGGATGGCCCAGTTTCCAAAGAAAATCACTGACGACCCCTATGCAGCAGCGGTCTTGATTCGCCGCCTGGTTTTGGAACAAGGGGTCGTCTACTGGAGACGCTACCTCGTCGCCTTCGCGCTGATGGCGCTCGCCGCCGGCGCGACCGCAGGCGCGACCTACGTGCTCGGCCAGGTCATCAACCAGGCCTATGTCGACAAGAACATTCCAGGCATCGCGATGTTTTCGGGCATCACGGTGGTGCTGCTGTTCATCAAGGGCGTTGCGACCTACGGCCACATGGTGATCCTGACGAAGATCTCCAACGCCATCCTTGCCACCAATCAGCGTCAGCTCTTCGCCAAGTTGATGTGCGAAAGCGTCGGCTTCTTCTCCGAGCGGCATTCGTCCGAATTTCTGGCGCGGCTGACCGCCGGCGCCAAGTCCATCACCGACGTGCTCAACATGCTGGTCAACGCCGTCGGGCGTGACCTCTTGATGCTGCTCGCCATGATAGGCGTGATGGTATGGCAGGACCCGATGATGTCGTTCATCGGCCTCGTCGCGGTGCCGCCTGCGATGCTGGTGCTGCGCAAGCTTGTCAAGCGCATCAAGGGTCTCGCGCATAACCAGTTCACCGGCACCGCCGACATCATGGAAACCATGCAGGAATCGCTGCAGGGCATCCGCACGGTGAAGGCGTTCACGCTCGAAGACACCATGCAGAAGCGCATCGACGAGAACATCGCGATCGTCGAGCGCAATGCCAACAAGATGGCCCGCGTCGCCAACCGCTCCAATCCGCTGATGGAGATGCTAGGCGGATTCGCCGTTGCCGGCTGCCTGCTCTATGGCGGCTACAGCGTGGTCGCGCTCAATGCGACGCCCGGCGCGTTCTTCTCTTTCATGACGGCATTCCTGATGGCGACCGAGCCGGCCAAGCGGCTGGCGCGGCTCAACATCGACCTGAACAGCCAGTTGGTCGGCGCGCGCATGCTGCTCGAGGTCGTCGACAGTCCGGCGAGCGAGCAGTCCGATGACGACAAGCCGGCGCTGAAGCTGTCAGATGCCCGCATCGAGCTGCGCGACGTGAGCTTCTCCTATCGCTCAGGCGAGACCGTGCTCAACCGCATGAGCTTCGTCGCCGAGCCGGGCAAGGTCACCGCGCTGGTCGGCCCGTCCGGCGGCGGCAAGTCGACCGTGCTGGCGCTGCTCTTGCGCTTCCACGAGGTGACGCAAGGCGAGATCGTGATCGACGGGCAGTCGATCTCGTCAGTCTCGCGAAAATCGCTCCGAGCGCAGACCGCCTATGTCGGCCAGGACGTCTATCTGTTCCGCGACACCATCCGCAACAACATCGCCTTCGGAAGGCCGGGCGCGAGCGAACAGGAAATCGTCGAGGCCGCGAAGGCGGCCTGCGCACATGATTTCATCACGGGTTTCCCGCTCGGCTATGACACGCCCGTCGGCGAGCACGGCACGCAGCTGTCAGGCGGCCAGCGCCAGCGCATCGCGGTGGCGCGCGCGTTGATCAAGAACGCGCCGATCATCCTCTTGGACGAAGCCACCGCCGCGCTCGATTCGGAGTCCGAGCGGCAGGTGCAGGAGGCGATCGAGCATCTCTGCCAGAACCGCACCACCATCGTGATCGCGCACCGCCTGCACACCATCATGCACGCAGACCGCATCCTGGTGGTCGAGGGCGGCGAAATCGTCGAGCACGGCCGGCACGACGATCTGCTGCGCCGCGGCGGGCGCTATGCGTCGTTCTTCCGCCTGCAGCATCACCATTCCGGCGCTCTGGCGCCGATCAGCGCAACCGCATAGAGTTCCTTATCAACCTCAAGAGCCGCGAGATCCGCTCCATGAACGCCGCCTCCTACGTCATTCCGCTTCCGCCCCAGGCTTCGCTTCCCGTCGTCGGCGAGAGCGGCCGCTATCCGGTGCGCCGCATCTGGTGTGTCGGTCGCAATTATCTCGAGCACATCCGCGAGATGGGCAATGACGAGCGCGCCCCGCCGTTCTTCTTCGCCAAGCACGCCGACATGCTGGTGCCTGATGGCGCCACCATTCCCTTTCCGCCGCTGACCAAGGATCTGCATCACGAGGTCGAGCTGGTCGTCGCGATGAAGAGCGGCGGGCTGAACATCCCCGCCGACAAGGCGCTCGACCACGTCTACGGCTACGCAGTCGGCATCGACCTCACCCGCCGCGACCTCCAGATCGCCTCGCGCAAGAAGGAGCGGCCGTGGGAGATCGGCAAGTCGTTCGACGGCTCCGCCCCGTGCTCCGCGATTCAACCTGCATCGAAGATCGGCCATCCCGCCAAGGGCAAGATCTGGCTCACGGTCAACGGCAAGGAAGCGCAGAAGGGCGATCTCACCGAGCTGATCTGGAACGTGCCCGAAATCATCTGGCAGCTCTCGCAGCAGGTGAAGCTCGCCGCCGGCGACATCATCATGACGGGCACGCCGGCCGGCGTGTCGCAGCTCCAGGTAGGCGACAAGCTCGAATGCGGCGTCGACGGCATCGGCACGTTGAAGGTCGCGATCGGCCAGCCAGAATAGGCTGAGCTCAAATCAAGGAAAACGCAAAGCCCCGGACGTCGCGTCCGGGGCTTTTACGCGCTCAAGTTCGCCGCTCATGCGCGCCGGCCACGTTGATGTCCTTCCCGGTGTAATCGGTCATCATCGCGGTCGCGGCCAGCGTCACGACAGCGCAAATCGCGATGTAGATTGCGATCGCGGTCGCCGAGTGGAACGTGCCGAACAGCCAGGTTGCGATCAGCGGCGCCGGACCGCCGGCGATCACGGAAGCGAGTTGATAGCCGAGCGAGGAGCCGCTGTAGCGCAGGCGTCCGGTAAAGCTCTCGGCGATCAAGGCGGCTTGCGGGCCGTACTGCATGTCATGCGGAATCAGCGACAGGATGATCGCGACGAAGATGATGGTTGGCGATCCGGTGTCGAGCATCGCGAAATAGACGAAGCCGAATACGCCCGTCACGGCAGCGCCGATCATGTACATGTTCTTGCGGCCGATCTGATCGGAGATATGTCCGCACAGCGGGATCGAGACGAACGACAGCACCGAGGCCGAGAGCACCGCGGTCAGCAGGAAGTCGCGCGAGACATGCAAGGTGCCGATGCCATAGGAAAAGACGAAGGCTGTGAAGATGTAGAACGGCGCCTGCTCCGACATGCGCGCAAAGGCGGACAGCAGAATCTCCTTCGGATACTCCCGGATCACGGTCAGCATCGGCGTGCGGTCCACCTGACGTTCGGCCACGAGCTTTGAGAACACCGGCGTTTCGAGGATGCCGAGCCGGATATAAAGGCCGACGCCGACCAGGATGATGCTGAGCGCGAACGGAATGCGCCAGCCCCACGCCAGGAACTGATCGCCCGCCATCTGGCTGAACGCCAGCACGGCGAGATTAGCGAGGAACAGACCGCAGGGCACGCCGAATTGCGGCCATGACGCGATCAATCCTCGGGATCGGTCGCTGCGGGCCCATTCCATCGACATCAGCACCGAGCCGCCCCACTCGCCGCCGACGCCGACGCCCTGAATGAATCGCAGCACGGTCAGGATCACGGCGCCCCAGATGCCGATGCTCGCATAGGTCGGCACCACGGCCACCGCGGCGGTCGCCAGTCCCATCAAGAGCAGCGTCGCGATCAGCGTCGACTTGCGGCCGATGCGGTCGCCATAGTGACCAAAGATTGCCGCGCCGATCGGGCGCGCGATGAAGCCGACTGCGTAGATCGCAAACGCCTCCAGCGTGCCGACCCAGGGGTCGGACTGCGGAAAGAACAGCTTTGCGAAAACCAGACCGGTGACGGTGCTGTAGAGAAAGAAATCATACCATTCGATCGCGGTCCCTACCGTGGACGCGATCACCGCGCGACGAAGCTGGCGCTGATGCTCGGATGGAGTAAGTCGGGTGGCGTCAAGGCCGAGTGTTGCCATTGGAGCGTTTCCCTCGGATAGCCCCCCGGTTGCGTATTTTTCACCGGTTGTTCCTTGAGGAGCAAACGAGATCAGGTTCCAAGGGTTCCGGCCGAGGTGGAACGAGAGTGTAAAACTTTAGTCGGCCAATAAAGCCGCGGCGCACGCTGCCGGATGGCTTGGCGCTACCAAGCCTTCACGGGCCGATTGGCGTGGCTTGCCTGCGGCACACCGCGATTGAGCGACATGTGGGAATGCACGCACAGCCACGTTTCGCCATTCCTGGCAAACACCATCGTCGCCCGGCCGGGGCGTGGGAAGGGGCTGCCATCGGGATGATAACCCGTGCTCGCCCATGGCGCGATCACAGTCGCCATCGTGCCATCGGCTGATGCCAGAACGGAGATCTGCTCGAGGACGAAACGGAAATCGGTCGTCTTGGGCCAGACGTTATTCCACTGCGTCGAGACCCACTGATCAAGACCAGGGATGACGTCGTTATGCGTGCCGAAGGCAAGCACGTCCGGATGGAAGAGCGGCCGCGCCGAAGCGTAATCAACCTCCCGGACATAGCCGGCAAAACTTTCCAGCCAGTGGCGGAAGAACTGCACGATCTCCGTATTCGCGACCGGCAAGGGGCTCATCGCGACGCCCTGATCACCGCAGAGCCGACAGCACGATGAGGCCGAGGATCAGGGCCGTCAGCGAATATTTCAGCGTGTAGTAGACGTTGCGGTTCCATTCCTTGACCTTGCGGCTGGCGAGGTGGATCTCGTAGAGCTTGCCGAACAACTTGTTGAGCACGCCGACATTCTCGCCGTCGACGTTCTGGGTCGCCGACGCCTTGACGATGTGGTGGCTGACCCAGCGGTTGATGGCGGTCATGAAGCCGAACTTCATCGGCCGCTCGACGTCGCAGAACAGGATGATGCGGTTGACGTCGGTCGCATTCTCGGCGCTGTGGATGAAGGTCTCGTCGAACATAAAGGCTTCCCCGTCGCGCCAGACGCATTCGACACCGTCGACCAGGATGCGGCACTTGTTCGAGTTCGGCGTGACGAGGCCGAGGTGATAGCGCAGCGAGCCCGCGAACGGATCGCGATGGGCGCCGAGCTTGCCGCCCGGCGGCAGCATCGCGAACATCGCGCCGTGCACGCTCGGGATCGCGTTGAGCAGCTCCACCGTCTTCGGGCAGAGCGTGCGCGCCGACGGCAGGAAATCGTCGTACCATTTCAGGTAGAACCGCTTCCAGCCGCTCTTGAAGAAAGAGTAGAAGCCCCAGTCGTTGTTGTTGGCGGCCGCGCGAATAAAACCTTCGTCGAACAGGCGCACCGCCTCGTCGCGGATGATCTCCCAGTTCTCGCTCAGCAGCTTCAGCTCGGGAAACTGATCGACCGAGATCACCGGCTTGTTGGGTACGGCCGAGCCGACATACATCAACACATTGTAGGGCGCGAGATAGGTCGAGTGGTCGCCGAGCTGGCGCGCGAAGCGCAGCCGCTGCTTGCCGCGGAAGTGGACGTAAATCGTCGAGACGACCAGCACATAAAGGATAACAAGTTGCGGCGCAAAAAGCTGTTTCAGCATATCCCCGTTCCCCAGTGACCCAGCCGGGGACGTCATCTATCCCGACCCGACCGGGGCGGCAAGATATTCACCGCTGGGTTGCACTCACACTGGCGCGAGCGGGAGCATGGAACCTGACGGAGACGCAGTCACGCCCGCGATAGCGCCTGGAGCCCTTTGAAGGTCAGGCGTTTGGGGTCGGTGACGCCGGCGAGATAGAGACGGCGGATGAAGGCGATGACGGCGTCGCGGTCGCAATCGGTCAGCGCGACGACGGCGTCGACCGCAATTCTCTGGGCTTCCATTGGGCTCACCTCGGCCTTGCGAGTAACCCCGGCCGAGACAGGCTAGGACTCAATCGGTTAAGCCGGCGTTAACCGTGCGGTCTGCGCCAGGCTCAACCCGGCGGCGATCGCGCCACCGCGCTCACCTCGAAAGGGACACCCGCCGCAGCAGCGGCAGGGTCAGGAATATCGCATCACGCCGTCGTCGATCCGCCCGAAGCGCAGCGAGACGATGTCGAGTGCGTAGTTCTGATACAGCCGCCACGGCCGCTTCGAGCCTTGCTTCGGCATCCTGGCGATCGAGCGCTGCACATAACCCGAACTGAAGTCGAGCGACGGCTGGGCGCTGATCGTGGCATCGTCATTGTGCGGCATGCACTGACGGAAATTGTGCCGGTCCATGTAGTTGATGAGCCGGCAGACATATTCGCAGGTGAGATCGCATTTCAGCGTCCACGACGCGTTGGTGTAACCGAACGCCGAGGCCATGTTCGGCACGTCGGCATACATCATGCCCTTGTAAGTCAGCGTGTTGGCGAAATCGACGGCGCGGCCATCGACGCTGATCTCGAGCCCGCCGACGACCTGGAGCACCAAGCCAGTCGCCGTCACGATGATGTCGGCGGCAAGTTCGCGGCCGTCCTTCAGGCGGATGCCATCGCGCGTGAAGGTATCGATCTCATTGGTGACGACGGAGGCGCGCTGCTCGCGGATCGCCTTGAACAAGTCGCCGTACGGTACGAGGCACAGCCGCTGGTCCCAGGGATTGTAGCGCGGCGTGAAATGGGTCGCGACATCGTAGTCGGGCCCCAGCGCGTTTCTGATGCCCTTGAGAATGAGGTCCTTCACTTTCGCGGGCCGGCGCCGGCTGAGCTGGAAGAAGAACATCCCCCACATCACATTGCGCCAGCGGATCAGGTGATAAGCGAGCCGCGCCGGCAAATTACGACGCAGCTTGTTGGCGAAGGGATCGTGCGCGGGACGCGACACCACATAGGTCGGCGAGCGCTGCAGCATGGTGACCTGCGCCGCTCTCTTGGCGAGCTCCGGCACCAGCGTCACCGCCGTCGCGCCCGAGCCTATCACGACGACGCGCTTGCCCGAATAGTCGATGTCCTCAGTCCATTTCTGCGGATGCACGATGCGGCCCTGGAAATCCGCCGTGCCATTGAACTCCGGGGTGTAGCCCGCCTCGTATTTGTAATAGCCCGAGCACATGAACAGGAAATTGCAGGTGAAGCGCACGAACTCGGTTGCGCCCTCGCCTGTTGTGCGCTCGGCCTCAACGGTCCAGCGCGCCTTCGGCGTCGACCACGATGCGCGCTTGACGCGATGACTGAAGCGGATGTGCTTCTCGATGCCGTTCTCGGCGGCGGTCTCGCGCACATAGTTCAGGATCTGCGGCCCGTCGGCGATCGCCTTAGGATCGGTCCACGGCTTGAAGGAATAGCCCAGCGTGAACATGTCGCTGTCGGATCGGATGCCGGGATAGCGGAACAGGTCCCAGGTGCCGCCGATGCAGTCGCGTCCCTCCAGGATGACGTAGCTCTTCGTCGGGCACTTGGTCTGCAAATGATAGCCCGCGCCAATGCCGGATAGGCCGGCACCGACGATCAGCACGTCGAAATGTTCTTTGGCTTCAGCCACGGCGGTTCTCCCCGCTCAGAGGATGGCAGCGCCGCGGCAAATTGCAACCGTCAGGCCGCAGCAGCGGCCACGCAGGCGGTATCGAAGAACTCGTGGTACTCGACCGCCTTGCCGTCCTTGAAGCGCCAGAAATCGACCTTCGGCGTCTGCGCGACCTTTCCGGTCTTCTTGTTCGTCCATGCGCATTCGCCGCGCAACGACGGCATCGCCCTGCGCAACGTATTCGTTCATCGTGTAGTACTCCATGCTCCAGTCAGCAAGCAGGCCGTCGAAATAGCCGCGCAGCTCGGTCCGGTCGTCATAACGCCTGGCGAAAGGTACCGGCTCGGCTCCCCGCGGAAGCGAATCGAACTTGATCTGCGGGCCGATGACGTTGTCGAACCAATAGTCGACGCTTTGGCCCTTGCTGTCGTTCCACTGGCGATAGGCTTCCTTCAACAGCTGAACGTTGGCTTCGCTGGACATCGCATTCCTCCATATGCATTTTGACAATGAACGTCGGAAAAAAGGCCGCCCGCTGCAAAAAGTGGCGGGCTTGTTGCGGCTCTACCTGCGAGCGTATCACAGAGGCGACCACAAAAAATAGGCCCCGGATCGCTCCGGGGCCCTGGTGTCGCAATCACGTCAGATCAGTACCGGTAGTGGTCCGACTTGTACGGTCCTTCCGGCTTCACGCCGATGTAGTCGGCCTGGTCCTTGCGCAGCTCGGTGAGCTTGACGCCGATCTTGGCGAGGTGCAGGCGCGCGACCTTCTCGTCGAGCGTCTTGGGCAGCACGTAGACCTTCTTCTCGTACTTGCCGTCCTTGTTGTTGGCGAACAGCTCGATCTGCGCCAGCGTCTGGTTGGTGAACGACGCCGACATCACGAAGGACGGATGGCCCATCGCATTGCCGAGGTTCACGAGGCGGCCCTCCGACAGCAGGATGATGCGGTGATTGTCGGGGAATTCGATCTCGTCGACCTGCGGCTTGATGTTGGTCCATTTCAGGTTACGCAGCGACGCGATCTGGATCTCGTTGTCGAAGTGGCCGATGTTGCAGACGATGGCGCGATCCTTCATCGCGCGCATATGCTCGATGGTGATGATGTCCTTGTTGCCGGTGGCGGTGACGAAGATGTCGGCGCGGGGCGCGGCGTCTTCCATGGTCACGACCTCGTAGCCTTCCATCGCGGCCTGCAGCGCGCAGATCGGATCGACTTCGGAAACCATCACGCGGCAGCCGGCCTGGCGGAGCGAAGCGGCCGAGCCCTTGCCGACGTCGCCGAAGCCCGCAACCATGGCGACCTTGCCCGACAGCATCACGTCGGTGCCGCGACGGATGCCGTCGACCAGTGATTCACGGCAGCCATACAGGTTGTCGAACTTCGACTTGGTGACGCTGTCGTTGACGTTGATCGCCGGGAACAGCAGCGTGCCCTTGTTGGCCATCTCGTAGAGGCGATGCACGCCCGTCGTCGTCTCTTCCGAGACGCCCTTGATATTCTTGGCGATCTCGCCAAAGTAGCCCTTGGGCTTTTCCTTCAGCAGGCGCTTGACCAGCGCATAGAAGATCTCCTCTTCCTCCGAAGCAGGCTTGTCGAGGAAGGCGGTGTCGCCGTTCTCGGCGCGGACGCCGGCATGCACCAGCATGGTGGCGTCGCCGCCGTCATCGAGGATCATGTTGGGCGTGCCGCCGCCATGCCAGTCGAACAATTTTGCGGTGTAGTCCCAGTACTCGGTCAGCGTCTCGCCCTTGACGGCGAAGACGGGAATGCCGGCGGCCGCGATCGCGGCGGCGGCGTGGTCCTGGGTCGAATAGATGTTGCAGGAGACCCAGCGGATGTCGGCGCCGAGCGCGGCCAGCGTCTCGATCAGCACCGCGGTCTGGATCGTCATGTGCAAGGAGCCTGCGATGCGCGCGCCCTTGAGCGGCTGCTTCGGGCCGTACTCCTCGCGGGTGGCCATCAGGCCGGGCATCTCGGTCTCGGCGAGCGAGATTTCCTTGCGGCCGAAATCGGCCAGCGAAATGTCCTTGACGATGTAATCGGTGAAGCCGGGCTTCGCGTTCATTGCGAGTGTCCTGTTTGTTGAACTCGTCATTCCGGGTGGCCCAAAGAGGCGGACCCGGCATCTCGATGTGATGGATAAGGTTCCCGGCTTCGCTCGCGTTGCGGGCGCGCCCAGGATGAGGCGTAAAACTAGAGCGCGCGCTTGAGCGGCTCGACGAGGTCGGTCTTCTCCCAGGAGAAGCCGCCCTCATTGTCGGGCGTGCGGCCGAAATGGCCGTAGGCCGAGGTGCGCGCGTAGATCGGGCGGTTGAGGTCGAGATGGCTGCGGATGCCGCGCGGCGTGAGATCCATCGCTTTAGCGACGGCCTTCTCGAGCTGGTCCTCCGACACCTTACCGGTGCCGTGGGTGTCGATGTAGATCGACAGCGGACGTGCCACGCCGATGGCATAGGCGAGCTGGAGCGTGCAGCGGTCGGCAAGACCGGCGGCAACGACGTTCTTGGCGACATAGCGCGCGGCATAGGCCGCGGAGCGGTCGACCTTGGTCGGATCCTTGCCGGAGAACGCGCCGCCGCCATGCGGGGCCGCGCCGCCATAGGTGTCGACGATGATCTTGCGGCCGGTCAGGCCGGAGTCGCCGTCGGGGCCGCCGATGTAGAACTTGCCGGTCGGGTTGATGTGCCAGATCGTCTTCGGCGTGATCCAGTCCTTCGGCAGCGCCTCGCGCACATAGGGCTCGACGATGTCGCGCACCTGCTTGGAGGTGAGATCCTCGACCAGATGCTGGTGCGACACCACGATCTCGCGCACGCCGACCGGCTTGCCGTTCTCGTATTGCACGGTGACCTGGCTCTTGGAATCCGGGCCCAACACCTTCTCGCGGCCGGAGTGGCGCGCTTCGGAGATGAGGCGGAGGATCTTGTGGGCGTAGAAGATCGGCGCCGGCATCAGGTCGGGCGTCTCGTTGGTGGCGTAGCCGAACATGATGCCCTGGTCGCCCGCGCCTTCTTCCTTGACCTCGCCCGGCTGCAGCGCGTCGACGCCCTGCGCGATGTCGGCCGATTGCGGATGCAAGAGGATCTCGATGTCGCAGGTCTTCCAGTGGAAGCCGTCCTGCTCGTAGCCGATGTCCTTGATCGCGCCGCGGACGACGCTCTCGATCTGCTCGTTTGTCACCGACTTCGGACCGCGGGTCTCGCCGGCGATCACAACCTTGTTGGTGGTGGCCAGCGTCTCGCAGGCGGCGCGAATCTGCCAGGGGTCAATGCCCGCCTTCGGCCCTTCACGATAGAACAGGTCGACAATCTCATCGGAGATCCGGTCGCAGACCTTGTCCGGATGACCCTCGGACACGGACTCACTGGTGAAGAGATAGGACGCGCGCATCAGTAACCCCTTGTTCCGCCATTAGCCGGCGGGCGTTTGCGATGTTTACTTTTGATGATGTCAATCACGCCGACGCGAGATGACGTAGGATTCGTCGAGAAACCAGAGCCCATTGTACTTTCGCAGCACGTCCCTGGCGGCATCCAGAGTGCGGCCGTTTTGAGTCATTTCAGTCAACCGGTCGTCCTCAATCTGAGCGACATACACCGCCGCATTCCACGCTGCAAAGGCCGTCGAGGTACCGATGGTGCCGGTGACCTCGTTGGGCAGCGCTTCCATATCATACCTGAAGATCGAACGGTTATCCGCGTAGGCATTAAAATTTAAGTCGCGGCCCACTGATCCAAGTTCATACTTAACTGCACGCAGTAGCTCATGACGGCTGACTGAGAAAGGATTTTCTCCAGGCCAGATCGCCTGGATCATTTCCATGCCCGGATCCTGGCCGTGGGAGTGAATTCCGATCAGCCGGCCGCCAGGCCGGAGCGCCCGCGCCAGCGGTGCAATGATCCGCTTGGCCCGGAAATTGACCGAGGACAGGGCCCGGTAGGGCTGTGATGCGATGACGAGGTCGAAATTGGCCTCGGCCTGTCCCGGCCGCGGAATGGTCGAATCCAACAGGAACCTATGGTCCTCGCGATAGAGCACGAGGACGACGGGTCGCTCATAGAGCGGCATGGCCGTGCGCGGGCTAATCGCAGCGCGCCAATTCTGCTCCAAAAACGGCCTCAGCTCCGCGATCTGCTGCTCGAACTCGCCCGATGAAGCGCCGCGGAGCGGCACTTCGTGCCAGACGGTGGCCGCCGCCGCCGCAGGCGATGCCGGCGTGAGCCAGGGCGCCTCGGCGTAGAACATGTTGGTGAAGACGAACACCGACGCCGGATGCTCGAAAATGCGATCCGGCACCTTCTCCAGCGTCAGGCGCAGGTCCTCGAGGCTGAGCTCCTTGCCCGCGACATAGAACGGCATGTGCGGAAAGCGCTGGTGCGTTGCGCGCAGCACCCGCGCCAGCACCGTACCGTCGCCGACGCCGGCGTCGAACAGGCGCAGCGCCGGCGGGCGCGGGTGGATGGAGCTTAGCTCCAGGGTAACCCTGTCCGCGATCACCCGCTTCTCGCTGCAGGTGTGGACGAACAGCAGGTATTTCTGACGGTTCTCGAAGAAACGGAAATTGCCGCGCGGGTCGCGTTTTTCCGGCGGCACCTGAAGTCCCCGCGGCGGCGGCACGCCGCCGGCCATCGATGCGGCCATATAGGCCTGGATCCGCTCCAGCGTGTCGATGGTGATGCGCTTGCCCTCGCGCAGGCGGTGCACCAGCTTCCCATCGTTCACCGCGCGGCGGCCGAAGGTCGATTCCGCCATATCCGCCTTGCGGCAGAACTCGGTGATTTGGCTCAGGATTTCGTCGTTTTTCATCAGTGGGAAAGCGTTGGGCAGACGGGATGGGTCACACAACCTAGCAAAGTCTGCCCACTCATGGAATAGCGGATCGAGCCGCCGCGGGTTTGCCGGGTGCGCCAGGGCGGAAAGCGTGAACCCCTGCGCCACGCCGGACAACAAACCAGCGCTTCCCCTCTCACGAGACCATCGCCATGCGCCGCCTGCTCGTCGCGCTCTGCCTGTTCACACGTGCGCCGTGGTCCGCGCCCGCCTTGGGGCAGGCGCGCAATCAGCTCGGTCCACTCTGCACGAGCGAGACGACGCCGGCAGACCGGATTGTCGACGCCCGCACAGGATCATCGCGCTGAAGGTGTTCAGGGACGAGACTTCCGGCGTGCGGTCGCGTGGAACAAGAAGGGCGGCACGCCAAGTTCGTCGCCGACAGCACGGAAGCGATCCGGCTCCAGACGGCCAGGCGGTCTACAACTTGCGGGGATCGGCCTATTACGACAAAGGCGAGTACGAGATCGCGATCGCGGATTCGGCGCGCTGAAGCTCGGCCCGCCCAGCGGCATCATCTTCCACATCGCGGCAGGCAATGCCTGACGCGGCAAGCGTGACTATGCCATTGCCGATTACGACAGGTCAATCAAGGCCGACCCGAAGTCGGCGTTCTCGTTCGGACCGAGGTGGTCTCGATCACGAAGAACAATCAGGTGCCGTGGTCGAACTCCTCGTCTGCTGGGCGAGGTCTACCTGGCGGCGAAGCGACGATGCGCTATCGCCCAACTCAGCTGTCATCGCTCGGCCTTGACCGGACGATCCAGTATTGCGGTGACGGCGATAGATAAGGAGAAGCCGCGGCGTACTGGATTGCATGATTGTGTCGCCATCCTCCTCAAGGATGGGGCGCCGGCGGCCTCCCGATTACTGGATGGGTCCTGTGAGACCGTGGGAATCTTGGGACCGCCGGCCTTACGGTCTGACACGCGTACGGTAGAAAGGGCCTGAGCCCGCATTGCAATCCAGCGTGCTGACCAAGATCCATATTCTGTCGGAGATCAGCAGCATGGGCAAGATGATGATCGGGATAGATGTCGCCAAGGAATGGATCGACGTCGCCGTCGCCGGCGAACGTCGCGTCAGACGGATCAGCAACAATGAGCAGGCAATTGACGGTTGGCTGGCCGAGACCGGCCCTGGGTCAATCGGCCTGGTCGCTTTCGAGCCAACAGGCGGCGATGAGCGACCTGCGCCATTGTCTCAGCCGGGCGCAAGTTGCCTCTAAGCAAGTGCACCTGAACGAAGTGGTCGCATACCGCAGGCGGCGAGGCATCAGAGCGAAGACGGACCGTATCGACGCCAGATTACTGGCTGACTTCGCTGCCGAGGAGCTTGCCCGCCGCGACCTCGCGCCGGTTCCGGAAGCCGATGAGGCCTTGCGAGAACTCGCGGCGCGGCGCCGGCAGTTGCAGGACCTATTGCATGCCGAGACTTGCCGCCGCGATTTGGCGGACTGCGCCATCGTCAGCGAGAGTTTGCAGCAGGTTATCGCCGCTCTTGAGCGCTCGCTTGCTGCTGTTGAGACGGCCATTGCCGAACGGATTGCTTCAACGCAGGCCGAGAACAGCCGGCGTATGCAGACGTTCTGCGGTGTCGGTCCCATCATTGCCGAGACGTTGATCGCGGAACTGCCGGAGCTTGGGCACCTGTCGCGCAAGAAAATTGCGGCGCTGTGCGGCCTTGCCCCACACACCCGCGAGAGCGGCAAGCAGCGGGGGCACGCGGCTACAGGTCGACAGCGGAGCTAATGGGGCCTTACCGGCCCCACACTTCCTTCGCGATCTCGACCGCGAGGCTGAGCTTGGCCCATTGCTCTTCCTCGGAGAGGATGTTGCCCTCCTCGGTCGAGGCGAAGCCGCATTGCGGCGACAGCGCGAGCTGCTCCAGCGGGGCGAACTTGGCGGCTTCTTCCAGGCGGCGCTTGATGTCGTCCTTCTTCTCGAGCTCGCCGAACTTCGAGGTGATGACACCGACCACGACGACCTTGTCGCCCTTGGGCAGGAAGCGCAGCGGCTCGAAGCCGCCGGCGCGGTCACTGTCGTATTCGAGGAAATAGCCGTCGTAATTGGTACCGGCGAGCATGGTCTCGGCAACCGGCTCGTAGCCGCCCGAGGAGATCCAGGTCGAACGGAAGTTGCCGCGGCAGACATGCGTCGTCACCACCATGTCGGCGGGCTTCTCGGCCAGCGCGTAGTTGATGATACGGGCATAGATCTGCTGGAGGCCGTCCGGATTGTCGCCGCGCTCGCGCGCCTTCTGCAGTTCGTCCTGCGAGCAGAGATAGGCCCAGACGGTGTCGTCGAACTGGAGATAGCGGCAGCCGGCGTCGTAGAACGCCTTCACCGCCTTGCGGTAGGTCTTGCCGAGGTCCTCGTAGAAGGCGTCGAGATCGGGATAGACCTCCTTGGAGATCGACTTGCGGCCGCCGCGGAAATGCAGCACCGCCGGCGACGGGATCGTCATCTTGGCGGTGACGTGGGCCTGGTCGGCATACTTCTTCAGGAAGCGGAAATGATCCAGCATCGGGTGGTTGTCGGGGAAGTCGAGCTTGCCGACCACACGAACCGCATCATGGCGCGTCTCCACGCCCGCAAACTGGATGCCGGTGTCGGGGTGGAACAGCTCGCAGCCGGTGAGCTTGGCCAGGAAGTCGAAATGCCACCAGGAGCGGCGGAATTCGCCGTCGGTCGCGAGCTTGAGCCCGATCGAAGCCTGCTTGTGCACGACCTTCTCGATCTCCATGTCCTCGATCTTGCGCAGATCGTCGGCCGAGATCTCGCCCTTCTCGAGACGGCTGCGCGCTTCCTTGATCTTGGCCGGACGCAGAAGGCTGCCGACCTCGTCGGCGCGGAAGGGGGCTTTGGTTCGCTGCATTTGTTACTCCCGGGATATTTTCTATCGCGTTTTCAAGCGAAGTGGCTACCGGTTCACGTTAAGAAAACGCGTCGGACAAGTTAGTGGGCCGCCGCCCCGGCGACGCCGAGGTGACGCTCCAGGACCGAGGGGTCGGCCTTCAGCGCGGCGCTCGGGGCGTCGTGGACGATCGTTCCGCGCTCCAATATCACAACGCGGTCGGCCAGCCCCAGAATCTTTTGCGCATTCTGCTCGACGATGATCGAGCAGATGCCGCCCGCCCGGGTAATGGTGCCGATCGCCTTGAGCAGCTCCTCGACGATGATGGGGGCGAGGCCCTCGGTCGGTTCGTCCAGCAGCAGGACTTTCGGATTGAGGGTCAGCGCGCGGCCGATCGCCAGCATCTGCTGCTCGCCGCCGGAGAGCTGGTTGCCAAAATTGCTGCGCCGCTCCTTCAGCCGCGGGAACATCTCGTAGACCTTCTGGACCGTCCATGGGCCGGGCTGCGCCACCGCGGTCATGTTCTCCTCGACCGTGAGCGAGCGGAAGATATTGCGCTCCTGTGGCACCCAGCCAATCCCGGCGCGCGCGCGCTGGTCCGGCCGCATGGCCGTGACGTCGACCCCGGCGAGCGCGATCGAGCCGGAGAAGCGGCGGGTGACGCCGACGATGGAATTGATCAGCGTGGTCTTGCCGGTGCCGTTGCGGCCGAGCAGCGCCAGCACCTGCCCCTCGGCGAGGCGCAAGGACATGTTGGGCAGCACCACGGCTTCGCCATAGCCGGCGCGAAGCGCGTCGATCGCGAGCAGGTCAGACATTGACCGCCTCCTCGCCGAGATAGACTGCCTTGACCTGCGGATCGCGCGCGACCTGTTCGGGCGGCCCCTCCGTGAGCAGCGCGCCCGAGACCAGCACCGAGATACGGTCGGCAAAGGAGAACACGAGGTCCATGTCGTGCTCGATCAAGAGTACAGTGACGTCGCGCGGCAGCGCGCCGACGACCGCCAGAATGTCGTGGCGCTCGCTCTCGGGCACGCCGGCGGCAGGCTCGTCCAGCAGCAGCACGCGCGGCTTGGCCGCGATTGCGACTGCAATCTCGAGCAGGCGCTGCTTACCGTAAGGCAGCGTCACGGTCTGCTCGTTCATGACGTCGAGCAGATGGAAGCGCGTGAGCAGATCGGCAATTTCGCCATTGACGTCGCTGCGAGTGCCCATCCGCCGCCACCAGTCGCCGCCATGGCCAAGGCGCTCGGAGACGGCAAGGCCGATGGTCTCGAGCGGGGTCAGGTCGGGATAGAGCTGATTGATCTGGAAGGTGCGCGACAGGCCGCGCAGCACGCGCTTGTGCACGGGCAGATCCGTGATGTCCTGGCCTTCGAGCACGATGCGGCCCGAGTTCGGCTTGAGCACGCCGGTGAGTTGGTTGATGACGGTGGTCTTGCCCGCGCCATTGGGGCCGATCAGCGCGTGACGGGCGCCCTGCTCGACCTTGAGCGACAGGTCGCGGGTGACCCGCAGACCGCCGAACTGCTTTTCGAGATTCTTCGTTTCGAGCGCGATAGTCATGCGTCGCTCTCCGGCACAGCAACAACGGCCTTGCGCCCGGCCACCTGCTTGATGATCAGGTTCGGCACATAAAGTACCCAGCGGTGCAGGCGCTGGCGGCCGATCAGCACGATCACGACCAGCACGAGGCCGATCCAGAACTGCCAATATTGCGGGGTGATGGTCGAGAACAATTCCTGGAGCATGCGGAACACGACCGCGCCGATCAGCCCGCCATAGAGATAGCCGGTGCCGCCGATCACGAGCACCAGCATCAGATCGGCGGAGCGCTCGAACGCAAACACGTCGAGCGAGGCGATCGCGGTGGTCTGGGTGAACAGTGCGCCTGCGATGCCGGCATAGAAAGCCGCCAGCGTGTAGATCGCGATCAAGCGGCGGTTGACCGGAATGCCGATCGCTGCGGCCCGCAGCGGATTGTTCTTGATCGCACGTAGCGACAGGCCGAACGGCGAATGCACGACGCGGCGCGCGAACAGGAACAGGAGGAACAGCACAGCCAGTGAGTAGAAGAAGCCGGCTTTGCCGAACATGTCGAACGGGATCTCGCCGAAGATCGGCTGCATCTCGATGCCTTGCAGGCCGTCGGTGCCACCCGTGATATTGGAGAAGCGCTCGGCCAGTGCTTCCAGCAGCAGGGCGATGCCGAGCGTCACCATCAGTCGGGTCAGGTCGACGCCGCGGATCACCAGGAAGCTGGTGGCAAAGCCGAGCACCATCGCGGCAAGGCCGGACGCGACGAGCGCCAGCACGGGCTCTTTGATGATGCCGTGCAGCGCGAGGAGCCCCGCGGCATAGGCGCCGACGCCGAAGAATGCGGCATGGCCGAGCGAGACGATACCGGCATAGCCGAGGATGAGATCGAGCGACATCGTGAACAGCGCCAGCCGCAGGATGTCAGTCATGATCAGATAGCGCGTGGGGAAGGCGAAGCCGCAGGCCAGCACGATGAGCCAGAAGGCGATTTCGCCAAAGTGCCAGCGCGCCTGGCGCTGGGCGTGATAACCGACGTCGGAGGAGGCGCTCATCGGCAAACTCAGCGCGCGGCCGTGCGGCCGAACAAGCCGTTCGGGCGCCAGATCAGGATCACGATCATCATGGTGTAGATCACGAAGGGGCCCATCTTCGGCACGTAATATTTGCCGGCGACGTCGCCGATGCCGAGCAGGAGCGAGGCCAAAAACGGACCGGTGATCGAGGACGAGCCGCCGACGGTGACCACGATCAGGAAGTAGATCATGAACTTCAGGGGAAAGTACGGATCGAGGCCGAGGATCTCGGCGCTCAGCGCGCCGCCGAGGCCGGCGAGCCCGCAACCAAAGGCAAAGGTGAGCGCGAACACCTGCGGCACGTTGATGCCGAGACCGCTGGCGGCGCGCGGATCGTCAACGGCGGCGCGCAGACGGCTGCCGAAGCGGGTCTTGGCCAGCACCATCTGCAAAGCGATGGTGAGCAAGCCGCAGATTACAATGATCATCAGCCGGTAGCGGCCGATGCCGACGCCGAACACGTCGAACTGGCCCTGGAGCGCGGCCGGCAAATTGATGAAGACGCGCGAGGATCCCTGAATGTAGTCGACGGCCGCGACCGACATGAAGGTCAGGCCGATGGTGAACAGAACCTGGTCGAGATGGCTGCGCGCATAGAGGTGGCGGTAGAGCGTGCGTTCGAGCGCAATGCCGATCGCGGCCGCGGAGACGAAGGCGAGCGGCAGGGCGGCGAAGAACGGCCAGCCCATCCGGTTGACCAGTACCATGCAGATATAGCCCCCGGCCATCGCGAAGGCGCCATGGGCAAGATTGACGAAATTCATCAGGCCGAGCGTGACTGCAAGCCCGCAACCGAGCACGAACAGCAGCATGCCGTAGGCAACGCCATCGAACAGGTTGGTGAGGATTGCGGTCATCGGGAGCAGATCGTTGTCGAGAAAGTATCAGGTCTAGCGGAGTAGGCTGCTCTGCTCCCTCTCCCGCGTGCGGGAGAGGGCTGGGGAGAGGGTATCTCGGCAACGGGACAATCCCGACTTGAAAGAGCCCTCACCCGGCGCTTCGCGATAGCCGAGGCTTCGCCTCGGCGTCTCTTATAGGACGGCCACCAAAGCTGGCCTACGCTCTCCCGCAAGCGGGAGAGGTTTAGAAGAGCGCATCACTTCTTGGTCTTGCCGAGATCCTTGACGGCCTCGAAGGTCGCGAACTCGACATTGTAGAGCTCGCCGTCGACCTTCTCGACCTTGCGGATGTAGATGTTCTGCACGATGTCGCGGGTCTCGGGATCGATCGAGATCGGGCCGCGCGGGCTCTCCCACTTCTGTCCCTTCATGGCTTCGACCAGCTTGTCACCGTTGGTGTCGCCGCCCGTCTTCTTCAGCGCTTCGTAGATCAGGTGGATGCCGTCATAGCCGCTCACCGCCATGAAGCCCGGACGGTTGCCGAAGGCTTTCTTGTAAGCGGCAACGAAATCCTTGTTCATCTGCGAGGGATGCGCCGCGGAGTAGAGATGCGCGGTGACCGTGCCGAGCACGGCGTCGCCCATGTTGTTGAGCAGGTCGTCGTCAGTGACATCGCCGGGTCCGATCACTTTGATGCCGGCCTTGTCGAGACCACGCTCGGCATACTGCTTCATGAAGTTGCCGCCCTGGCCGGCCGGCACGAACACGAAGATTGCGTCAGGCTTGGCGTCTTTCATGCGCTGGAGGAACGGCGCGAAATCTGGGTTTTGCAGCGGCACCTTGACCTCTTCGACCACCTCGCCGCCACCGGCGGTGAAATTCTGCTTGAAGAAGTTCAGCGCGTCATTACCCGGCGCGTAGTCCGAGGTCAGCGTTGCCACCTTCTTGATGCCGTTCTTGACCGCCCAATCGCCGATGATGGTCGAGGACTGCGCAAGCGTGAAGCTGGTTCGCACGATGTAGGGCGAACGCTCGGTGATGATGGAGGTGCCGGCCGCCATGACGACTTCCGGAATCTTGGCCTGCGTTGCGAGCGGCGCCGCCGCGAGCGCGGCGGGCGTCACGCCGAAGCCGGCGATGAAACTGACCTTGTCGTTGACGATCAGTTCCTGCGCGGCGGTCTTCGTCTTGTCGGGAATCGCGGCGTCATCCTTGACGATGATCTCGATCTTCTTGCCGGCGACGGTGTCGCCCTTCTGCTGCATGTAGAGCTTGATCGCGTTCTCGATCTGCTTGCCGGTCGAGGCCTGGCCGCCGGTCATCGGCAGAATCAGACCGATCTTCACGGCGTCCTGCGCCTTCGCAGGCGCGATGGCGGCGAGGCCCGCGATGGCGGCCGCTGCTGCCGTCCGTGAAAACGTTTTGCGCTCGAACATCAGATGTCCCTCCCCTTCATTCCTGACCTCTTGTGCATCGAACCGAGTGCCCGGTCCTTGCCTTTACCTTAGCGCGCACGCGCATGTCGCCGCGCCACATGGCGTCTTTCGCGCCCTTATTGTCAATCGGACGTTTGGCGACCATTCGGCCCAAGCCGAACGCTCCGATCGCCGACGGCGGCACGCGGCATCGGGATTACGCCGGCTGCCCGAGCGTCCAGATTGAGCCCATCGCCATTTGTACGATTGTACAAATAAAATGTACCTGTCAACGAAAACTCGTTGCGCTCGGTCACGCCACTTTGTCGCGAGCCTCGGCCGGCAGTCTAGAAGCGCGACGGACTGCGTGGATGGAGGATTTCGCTCTCTTTTGCAGAATGTGTACCTCAGCGAGGCCTTGATCGACACTCCTCGGTAATAAAATACCCACCTCGAATAAGTCTATTTTACCGTGTTGAAGGCTATTCTCCTCGCGCCGGCCCGGTCCGGCGTCCAACGACCGAACGCGCGCGCACCGATACAATGCCCAAGATTCTTCGTTCCGTCCTCGTCCTCGCTGCCCTCGCAGCGGGGCTGGCCGGCTGCGGCACCGTCAACGAAAGACTCTCTGCCGGCATGGGCGACTACGTCCCGCAATGGGCCGGCGGCCTGCCGGCGGATGCCCCGCCCCGGCCGGGCACCCCTCAATACGACGCCTACATGAAGGAGCGCGAACGCAAGCGGCTGATGCCCGCCGCCGATCGCGAAAAGGAAGAGCAGGCGCAGAAGGGCGCGACGGGATCTTCGTCAGGCAGCGCGTTGCGGTAGGCGGTCATTCCGGGGCGATGCGTCAGCATCGGACCATGGCGCGCAGTTGCGCACCTGAGAATCTCGAGATACCGGGTTCGCCTCTTTGAGGCGCCCCGGGATGATAGCGCATCAATCCACAAACACCACGGTCTTGCGGCCATTGAGGATGACGCGGTCGTCGAGATGGTAGCGGATCGCGCGGGCCAGCACACGGCGCTCGATGTCCCGGCCCTTGCGGACCAGGTTTTCGGGCGTATCGCGATGGCTGATGCGCTCGACGTCCTGGTCGATGATCGGACCCTCGTCGAGATCACGCGTGACGTAATGCGCGGTCGCGCCGATCAGCTTGACGCCGCGCTCGTGGGCCTGGTGATAGGGCTTTGCGCCCTTGAAGCCCGGCAGGAACGAGTGGTGAATGTTGATACAGCGCCCCGACAGTTTTGCCGAGAGATCGTCCGACAGGATCTGCATGTAGCGGGCGAGCACGACGAGATCGCTGGCTGTGCTGGCGACGAGGTCGAGGATCTGCGCCTCCTGCTCGCGCTTGGTCTCCTTGGTCACCGGCAGATGATGGAACGGAATGCCGCCGAAATCGAGCCGGGCATAGACCTCGCGCGGATGGTTGGAGACGATCGCGGTGGGAATCATCGGCAATTCGCCGGTGCGCCAGCGATAGAGGATGTCGACCAGGCAGTGGTCGGACTTCGACACCAGCAGCATGACCTTGCGGTGCGCGGCGCGGTCGCGCATCTGCCATTCCATGCTGAAACGTTCGGCGATTGCCGCAAAGCCGGTCTGGAGCGCCGACAGCTCCACGGCGAGATCGGCCGCGGTGAAGACCACGCGCATGAAGAACTTTTTGGTCTCGACATCGTCGAACTGCTGGGCGTCGAGAATGTTCTGTCCATTGTGGGCGAGGAACGTCGACACAGCCGACACGATGCCCGGGCGATCCGGACAGGACAGGGTCAGGACATATTGATGATCGGGCATGTCTCTTGATGAAGGTTTGGGCAAAGGCCCGCGGAACTAGCTGCGATTTGCGGCCTCCTCTAGCACCGACGCCGCCCTTGCGCCAATCCCAAGCGCGGAGTCAGGATGAACGTACCATTGCGATTTGACTGACCGGAGCACGCCTATGGCCGACCGCTTGAACGGCACCCGCATCCTCATCCTGGAGACGCGCGAGGAGGCGCAGTTTTCGAAGCTTCTCGCCGAGCAAGGCGCCGAGGTCGTGCAGTGCCCGATGTTCACCATTCACGATGCGCCGGATCCCGCACCCGTCGAGGCCTGGGTCCGCCGCGCCATCGACCGGCCGTTCGACGACCTCGTGTTGATGACGGGCGAAGGCCTGCGCCGGATCATGAAGCTCGCCGTCGCTCGTGGGCTGGATCAGGCTCTCGTGGCAGCGCTTGCCAAATCGCGAAAATTCACCCGCGGCCCAAAGCCCGGCAAGGCGCTGCGCGAGATCGGCCTCGAGGCGCAGCAGACCACGGAGAAGCCGACCAGCGAGGGCGTGATCGAGATGCTGGGCAGGCTGGACCTGACGGGCCGGCGGCTTGGCCTCCAGCTCTATCCGGACAAGGACCACAGCGCGCTGACCGGCGCGCTCGCCGCGCAAGGCGCCGAGGTCGATACCGTGCTGCCGTATGTGTACGATTCCAAGGCGGCGGATGCCAACATCGTCGCCGCCATCGACGATATGGCCGAGGGGCGGATCGATTCCATCGCGCTGACCAATCTCGGCCAGGTCCGCCGCCTGATCGAGGCCGCGAAAGCGCATGGCAGCGAGGCGAAGTTGCGCGCAGGCCTTCAACGGACGCTGATCGCCTCGGTAGGTCCGGCGGTCTCCGGCGAACTCGCCGCGCACGGCCTGCGTACAGACATCTCACCGCCAGAGGACGCCTTTTTCATGCGTCCGCTGATCTCGGCGATGGCCGCAGCGCTGGCAGAACGGAAGCCAGTGGCGACGCGCTGATCCGCGGGGCCGGGTCTCCGCGATCCGGTCGCGCGCTTGCGGTGAGCCGGCGCGCTGAAACGGCGACGCATGGCGGCATGCGGCAGCTTCGATTGACACCGGCGTCACCGACGCTACCTTCTCGCGCAGAAGAAGAAACAAAGTAAAGGAATCGCCGTGACACGCGTCATCGCGTCGTGAGCACAGCCGCGCGACGATCGGCGCTCGCGCCATTCCGCATCCGCAATTATCGCTTTCAGTGGCCGTCCGACCTGCTTACCTCCTGGGCATTCGAGGTCGAAACGCTGGTGCTCGGCTGGTACATCCTGGTCGAGACCGGCTCAGTGCTGCTGCTCACCGTGCTTGCATCGCTCCAGTTCGTCGGGACTCTGGTGGCGCCGGTATTCGGCATGATCGGCGACCGCATGGGTCATCGCGACCTGCTGGTCGCGATGCGCCTTGCCTATACGGTGCTCTCGTCGACCATCATGGCTCTGGCGTTGACCGGTCATTTGTCGCCGCTCAGTGTCATGGTCATCGTCGCGATCATGGGCCTGATTCGGCCCTCCGATCTCGGCGTCCGGGGCGCGCTGCTTGCCGAGATCATGCCGGCCGAGCAACTGGTCGGCGCCATCAGCGTTGCGCGCACCACCCAGGACAGCGCCCGCATCGCCGGAGCATTGACGGGCGCCGGATTGTTCGCCGTTCTTGGCATTGGCCTCGTCTATGTGGCGATCGCATGCCTCTATCTCGTGGCCGCGCTGCTCATGCTCTGCCTGACCCGGCCGAAAAGGACCGTCACCACGAGCGATCTCCCGGCGAACAGTCACGCGATGTCCCGATTATTTGCCGACCTCAAGGAGGGGATCGTCTACGCCTGGAATGGCCCGGGAATGCGCGCGGCGCTGTGTGTCGCCTTTCTGGCCAATCTCACCGCATTTCCTTTCACCGGCGGACTGCTGCCCTACATCGCGCGGGAGATCTTTCAGACCGACCAGACCGGCCTTGGCTATCTCTCGGCGAGCTTCGCCGTCGGCTCGCTGATCGGCTCCATCACGCTGAGCTTGGTGAGCGGACTGCGCATTGCCCGGCTCCTGATCGGCGCGACGCTGGCCTGGTACGCCATGCTGCTGGTGTTCGTTGAGATCAGGACCCTGCCGGTGGCGATGGCCTGCCTCGTCCTGGCCGGCATTGCGCAGAGCATGTCGATGATCTCGGCAGCCGTGATCCTGATGCGGACGGCGAGCGCACATCTGCGCGGCCGCGTCATGGGTGTCCGCATGATGGTGATCTACGGCCTGCCGCTCGGACTACTCGCGGCCGGCAGCCTGATCGACATCATCGGCTATTCCGCCACGGGTTCGCTCTATGCCGCCTCAGGGATCATCGCGATGCTGGCGATTGCGATCCGCTGGCGCGCCGACCTCTGGCCGGTGCACGCCCCCGCCAATGCGCGTTAGTCCCCGTACCCGCGCAGCCGCTCGATATCGAGGATAGTGACGCCGCCATATTCGAGCCGCAGCAGCCCCTCTTTCTCCAGCCGGTTCAGCGCGCGGTTGGCGTTCTGGCGGGACATGCCGGAAAGCGCGCCGATCTCCTCCTGGGTGATCTGCAGATGCGCAGTCGATTCGGGATAGAGGATCGGGTTGAACAGCGAGGCAATGCTGCGGGCGAGGCGCGCGGTGGCGTCAAGCGTGCGGTTGACCTCGAGCATGCCGATGAACTGGCCGAGCCGCTCGTTGAGCTGGCGGACCAGGAAGCGGTTGAAGCCGACACTGTTCTCAAACAGCCACATGAAGGCGCTGCGTTCCATCAGCGCGACCCGGCTGTCGCGCAGCGCGACCACGTCGTAGCGTCGCGGCTCGTTCTTGAGCACGCTGCCTTCGCCGAACCAGGCCCCTGCCGTCAGCCCGGCAAGACTCGTCTCCTTGCCGTCGCGCGACACTCCGCCCATCCGGGCAAGGCCAAAGACCATGCCGGCCCAGTAGCCAAAGGTGTCGCCGCGCATGAACACGGTCTCGCCGGTGGCGTAGGACCGCTCGGTGATTCCGGCGCGTGCGACCTCGATCTCGGCCTCCGTGAGCTCGCGCGACCAGGCGGCGATGCGCTTCAGTTGATCCTCTGAAATCATGATCTCGAAGCCAGCCACACCGTTTCGTCACTCCGCTCTTCTGCTGCACTGCAACATGATCACCTCGGCGGCCATCCGACCAAAGATGGACGCCGCGCCCGCCCGAAAAACTTTGTCACCGAATTGTCAGGCCGAAGACATTTCAAAATAGCGCTTTCCCGTATTGAGAGCCACCTTGGGCGATGCGGCCTTTGAGCCCTGATGGGCACGAAGGCGGCGCGGCTCCGGTCGAGACCAATGGCTGCATGGCCTCACCAGGACGACCGTACTAGGATCGCCCGAAAACAACGGATGAAGAGCGCCACTGAAGGCGCCATCACCGGGAGGGATTTGTTTGGTGGCTAGTCTAGAAGTGCGCGGCGTGTCCTTGCGATTCGGTGGCGTCCGTGCGCTGACCGATGTGGGCTTCGCCATCAGGCAAGGCGAGCTGTTCTCGATCATCGGACCCAACGGCGCCGGCAAGACCTCGATCGTGAACTGTATTTCCGGTCGCTACAGGCCGACCGAAGGCCAGCTCCTCTACCAGGGCCGCGACATCACCGGATTGACGCCGAACGCCCGCGCCTCGCTCGGCATCGGCCGCACCTTCCAGAATCTCGCGCTGTTCCACCACATGAGCGTGCTCGACAACATCATGGTCGGGCGCCATCACCTCCTGAAGAACAATTTCCTCACGGGCTCGCTGTATTGGCTCACCGGCGCGCGCAAAGAAGAGCTCGAGCACCGCCGCAAGGTCGAGGAGATCATCGACTTCCTCGATCTCCAATCGGTGCGAAAAGCCACCGCCGGCACCCTCTCCTACGGCTTGCGCAAGCGCGTCGAGCTCGCCCGCGCCATGGCGCTGGAGCCGCGCCTCATCCTGCTCGACGAGCCGATGGCCGGCATGAACTTCGAGGAGAAGGAGGACATGGCGCGCTACATCGTCGATCTCAACGAGGAGTTCGGGATGACGGTGGTGATGATCGAGCACGACATGGGCGTGGTGATGGACATCTCGCATCGTGTCATGGTGCTGGACTTCGGCAAGAAGATCGCCGAGGGCGATCCCGCGGCGGTTCTTGCCGACCCTCACGTCAAGCGTGCCTATCTTGGTGAGGAAGACGAGGTGCTGGTCGATCCGGACGACGCCCCGCCGGCGCAGGAGAGCGCGGCATGATGGATTACGCAGGACGCGTAGCGCAGGCCGACACCTATCCCAAGATGCTCCGGCTCAATGCGAGGGAGCATGGCAACGAGATCGCGCTGCGCGAGAAGAATCTCGGGCTCTGGCGCATCTTCACCTGGAACGACTACCAGACGCGGGTGCGCGACTTCGCGCTCGGGCTCGTCGAGCTCGGCCTCGGCCGCGGCGACGTCATCGGCATCATCGGCGACAACCGGCCGGACTGGGTCGCGGCGGAAGTCGCGACCCATGCCGTTGGCGGGTTGAGCCTCGGGCTCTATCGCGACGTGCTGGACGAGGAAGCCGCCTATCTCCTGACCTATGGCGAAGCGCAGCTCGTCTTCGCGGAGGACGAGGAGCAGGTCGACAAGCTGCTCACCCTCGCCGACCGCGTGCCGAAGCTGAAGCACATCATCTATTCCGATCCGCGCGGCATGCGGAAATATGACGATCCCAGGCTGATGTCGGCCGAGAAATTCGCCGAGCTCGGCCGCGCGCGGGCCGTTCGGGATCCGAAGCTTTACGATCGGCTCGTGGATGCGACCAAGGGTGAGGACGTCGCGATCCTCTGCACGACGTCTGGTACCACCTCGCATCCAAAATTGGCGATGCTCGCGGCCGGCCGCGTGCTCGGCCATTGCGCGACTTATCTCGCCTTCGATCCGAAGGGACCTAATGACGAATACGTCTCGGTGCTGCCGCTGCCCTGGATCATGGAGCAGGTCTACGTGCTCGGCAAAGGCCTCTTGTGCCGGATGAAGATCAACTTCGTCGAAGAGCCGGATACAATGATGAACGATCTGCGCGAGATCGCGCCGACCTTCGTATTGTTCGCGCCGCGCGTCTGGGAATCGATCGCAGCCGATGTCCGCGCCAAGGTGATGGACGCCACGCCGTTGAAGCAGCGCCTGTTCGATGTCGGCATGAAATCGGGTCTGGCCGCACTCGCGCAGCGTAAGCGCTCGGGTTTTGCCGACGCGATCTTGTTCCGCGCACTGCGCGACCGGCTCGGTTTCACCCGTCTGCGCTCGGCCGCGACCGGCGGCGCGGCGCTCGGTCCTGAAACGTTCAAGTTCTTCCAGGCGATGGGTGTGCCGCTGCGCACGCTCTATGGCCAGACCGAGCTGTTGGGCGCCTACACGCTGCATCCCGAGGGCAAGGTCGATCCCGACACGACAGGCGTACCAATGGCCGACAATGTCGAGATCCGGATCGACAACGCCGACGTCCACGGCGTCGGTGAGATCGTGGTGCGGCATCCCAACATGTTCCTCGGCTATTACAAGAACCCCGAGGCGAGCGTCGCTGACCTCAAGGACGGGTGGCTCTGCTCGGGCGATGCTGGCTATTTCAACGCTCAGGAGCAATTGGTCGTCATCGACCGTATCAAGGATCTCGCCGAGACATCGCGCGGCGAGCGCTTCTCGCCGCAATTCATCGAGAACAAGCTGAAGTTTTCGCCCTATATCGCCGAGGCCGTGGTGCTGGGCGCCGGCCGCGACACGCTCGCTGCCATGATCTGCATCCGCTACTCCATCATCTCGAAATGGGCGGAGAAGAACCGGCTCTCGTTCACGACTTACAGCGACCTCGCCTCGCGGGCCGAGGTCTATACCTTGCTGCGCAAGGAGGTGGAGACCGTCAACGCGACGCTGCCGCCGGCCCAGCGCATCTCGCGCTTCCTGCTGCTCTACAAGGAGCTCGATGCCGACGACGGCGAACTCACCCGCACACGCAAAGTGCGCCGCAGCGTCATCAACGAGAAGTACGCAGGGATCATCGATGCGATCTACCGCGGCGATTCAGACATTCCCGTTGACACCGTGATCCGCTTCCAGGACGGCACCACGCAGCGCGTCCGCACGACCCTGCGCGTCGTGGATCTGGGTGGGCATCGGCACATGGCGGAGGCCGCGGAGTGACACACGTGATCGTCATGCGCAGGCTTGACCCGCGCATCCATCCCCTTCCGAGCAAGCTTCCGTCCACATCGATGGATTGCCGGGTCGGGCCCGGCAATGACGAACTGGGTCGACCGACATGAACACCGCCTTCCTCTTTCAGCTCCTGGTCAACGGCCTCGTGGTCGGCACGCTCTATGGCGTTGTCGCGATGTCGTTCGTGCTGATCTACAAGGCGACGCAGGTCGTCAATTTCGCGCAAGGCGAGCTGCTGCTGGTCGGCGCGTGGGTGTGCTGGGCCCTGCTGGCGAAATACCAGGTGCCGTTCTGGATCGGCATGCCGATGACGCTGGTGTTCATGTTCGTTTTCGGTATCGCGGTCCAGGTCCTGATCCTGCGGCCGATGATCGGCGAGCCCATCATCTCGGTGATCATGGTGACGATCGGCCTCTCCACCGTGCTCCAGGCGACGCTGAAATGGATGTTCGGCGTCAATCCGCAGCCGTTCCCGCGCGTGTTCGAGAGCCAGTCGGTCAGTCTGTTCGGCCTTCAGATCCAGACTGTCTATGTCATGAGCCTCGTGGTGTCGGTGGCGATGATGATCGGCATGGCCTGGTTCTTCCGCGCTTCCAAATATGGTCTTGCGATGCGCGCAACCGCATTCAACCAGCAGGTTGCGCAGTCGCTCGGCATTTCCGTGAAAAGCGTGTTCGCGATGGCCTGGGCGATCTCCGCGACGGTGTCGGCCGTCGCCGGCGTCGTCGTTGCAGTCGTGAACGGTGTGTCCTCTGGCCTTGCGGCCTACGGCATCAAAGTGTTTCCGGCGGCGATCCTCGGCGGACTCGATTCGGTCGGCGGCGCCGTGCTCGGCGGCATTATCATTGGGCTACTGGAGAACGTCGCGCAATATGTTGACAGCGAATATCTGCACTGGGGCAATCTCTACGAGATCGCGCCCTTCTACGTCCTCATCATCGTGCTGATGATCAAGCCTTACGGCCTGTTCGGCACCCACGACATCGAGCGGATCTGACCTATGGCCGGCCCTGCCCTCATCCCCGCTGGTGATTTCCGCACCACTTATGCCGCGGACACCACGATCTTCCCGACCACGACCAGCCGCAATTTTGCGATCGCCGGCGTGCTGCTGCTGTGTCTCGCGCCACAATTCTTCAGCGGCTACTGGCTCAGCATCTTGATCCAGATTGGCATCTTCTCGATTGCGGCCCTGGGGCTGAATATTCTCGTCGGCTTCACCGGCCAGATCTCGATCGGCCACGCCGCGTTCTTCCTGCTCGGCGCCTTCACCTCGGCCTACATCTCCAACAAGGCGTCGATCCCGGTGTTCTTCGCAATTCCGCTCGCCGGGATCGTCACTGCGCTGGTCGGGCTGATCTTCGGCATCCCTGCGGCGCGGCTGAAGGGCCTCTATCTCGTCATCGCGACGCTGGCCGCGCAATACATCCTGCTCGACTTCTTCTCCCGCGCCGAATGGTTCTCGGGCGGATCGGTGCCTGCGAGCGCCGAGCCGTTCTCGATTCTGGGCTACACGCTGCGCGGGGATAGGCAGTATTTCTACGTCGTGCTTGCCTATGTGCTGGCGAGCTACATCCTCGTCACCAATCTGATGCGCACGCGCGACGGCCGCGCGCTGGTGGCGATCCGCGACCATTATCTCTCAGCGGAGATCATGGGCATCAATCTCACCAAGTACCGCACGCTGTCGTTCGGCCTCGCCGCCTTCTTCGCCGGGATTGCCGGTGCGCTCTATGCGCATTACCAGCTCGTGGTCTCCCAGGAAGGTTTCGGCATAGAGCGCTCGATCCTGTTCCTGGCCATGATCATCATCGGCGGCACCGGCTCGATCATGGGCACGCTGATGGGCACCGCCTTTGTGGTGCTGCTGCCGGAATCGATGGAATTCCTCAGCCTACACTTGAAGGGAGGCGCAATCGACAAGGCGCTCTCGCTCAACAACAACATCACCTTCCTGCGCGAGATCGCGATCGGGGTGATCATCATCGCGTTCCTGATGTTCGAGCCTGATGGCCTCGCGCATCGCTGGCGGCAGATCAAGGCTTACTGGAAACTCTACCCGTTCTCGCATTGAGCGCGGAAGCTTCACTTAAACAATAACAGGAGGAACCGACCCATGACGATGAAGTCCCTTTTGAGCACCGCATCGCTCGCGCTTGCGATCGCCGCATTCTCGGCAAGCGCGCAGGCACAGATCGCGATCGGACATCTCGCCGATTATTCCGGCGGCACCTCCGACGTGGGCACGCCCTATGGACAGGCCGTCGCCGACACCTTCGCCTGGGTCAACAAAAACGGCGGCGTCGGCGGCAAGCAGCTCAACGTCGACACCAACGATTATGGCTACCAGGTGCCGCGTGCGATCGCGCTCTACAAGAAGTGGTCGGCGCCGGACTCGAAGGTCGCTGCGATCATGGGCTGGGGCACCGCGGACACCGAGGCGCTGACCGGCTTCCTCGCACAGGACAAGATTCCAGACATGTCCGGCTCCTATGCCGCCGCGCTGACCGATCCCGAAGGCGTCAGCGGCAAAGCCAAGCCTGCTCCCTACAATTTCTTCTACGGCCCGAGCTATTCCGACGCGCTACGCGCGATGCTGATTTGGGCGGCCGAGGACTGGAAGACCAAGGGAAAGTCCGGCAAGCCGAAATTCGTCCACATGGGCGCCAACCATCCCTATCCGAACGCGCCGAAGGCCGCCGGCGAAGCCATGGCACAGGAGCTCGGCTTCGAGGTGCTGCCGCCGCTGGTGTTCGCGCTCGCACCCGGTGACTACAGCGCGCAGTGCCTCAGCCTGAAATCTTCGGGCGCCAACTACGCCTATCTCGGCAACACCGCGGCCTCCAACATCTCGGTGATGAAGGCCTGCAAGACCGCGGGCGTCGAGATCCAGTTCCTCGGCAACGTCTGGGGCATGGACGAGAACGCCGCCAAGACTGCAGGCGATGCCGCCAATGGCGTGATTTTCCCCTTGCGCACCGCGGTGAGTTGGGGCGGCGATGCGCCGGGCATGAAGACCCTGATGGAGATCTCCAAGATGTCCGATCCCACCGGCAAGGTCTATCGTCCCGTACACTACGTCGCCGCCGTCTGCTCAGCGCTGTACATGAAGGAAGCGCTCGACTGGGCTGCCAAGAACGGCGGCGCCACGGGCGAGAACGTTGCCAAAGGCTTCTACCAGAAGAAGGACTGGGTTCCGGCCGGAATGGAAGGCGTCTGCAATCCCTCGACCTGGACCGACAAGGACCACCGCGGCACGTTGAAGGTCGATCTCTATCGCACCAAGGTCTCAGGTGCGACCGATGGCGACCTCAACGACCTCATGGCCAAGGGCACGATCAAGCTCGAGAAGGTCAAGACCGTCGAACTGCCGCGCAAGCCGGAATTGCTGGGGTGGTGAGCCCCCGCTTTGGCCCCCAACACAACTGTCATCCCCCGCGAAGGCGGGGGATCCAGTACGCCGCGACCTCTCGGGAACGTTGGGCGTCTCTGGAATACTGGGTCACCCCGCCTTCGCGGGTGACGACAGCGGAGAAGACTGCATGACCCAGACCGCCGAAGCAACGCGCCCCAACCCCAGCATCGTGCCTGCGCCCGTCCTCCTCAGCGTGCGCAACATCGAGGTCGTCTATGACGACGTCATCCTGGTGCTGCGCGGCCTCAGCCTCGATGTGCCCAAGGGCGCGATCGTGGCGCTGCTAGGGGCCAACGGCGCCGGCAAGTCGACGACGCTGAAGGCGATCTCGGGACTACTCAAGACCGAGGACGGCGAGGTCACGCGTGGCGATATCCTGTTCGAGGGCGACCGCATTAACGGCATCGATCCCGACAAGATCGTGCGCCGCGGCATCTTCCAGGTGATGGAGGGCCGGCGCATCGTCGCCGACATGACCTCGCTGGAGAACCTCAGGCTCGGCGCCTTCACCCGCAGGGATCGCGAGGTCGATGCCGACCTCGACATGGTCTTCAACTACTTCCCGCGCCTGAAGGAACGCACCGGACTTGCCGGTTATCTCTCGGGCGGCGAGCAACAGATGCTTGCGATCGGCCGCGCGCTGATGGCGCGCCCGAAAATGATCTTGATGGACGAGCCGTCCATGGGATTGTCGCCGCTGCTGGTGAAGGAGGTGTTCTCGATCATCCAGAAGATCAACCGCGACCTCGGCGTCACCATTCTGCTGGTCGAGCAGAACGCGCGCGCCGCACTCTCGGTGGCGAGCCACGGCTACATCATGGAGCAAGGCAAGGTCGTGCTCGACGGCACCGCGGACGAACTGCGCGACAACGAGGACGTCAAGGAATTCTACCTCGGCGGCGCCGGCGACCAGCGCAAGAGCTTCAAGAACCTCAAGAGCTTCAAGCGGCGCAAGCGTTGGCTTTAACTTTCCAGCACCTGTTCCGCTTCCGTGACTGCGCAGAGAACATGATAGAACGACGACGCAGGAATGGTGTCGATCAGCGATTTGCCGTCGCGGTCGAACTGATCGTACCAGCCGCCCTTCACGGGATGGCTGAGATAATGCCGTTCGAGCCGCAACAGCGCTGCACGCGCTTCATCCGCCGCGCCGGCCTCGCCGGACTCGGCCTGCGCGATCCACGCCTTCGCGATTTCGGTCTGGGGCCACAGCCGACGCGTGCTGCGGCGGATGTTGCCAGCGTCGTCGCCCTCGTCGATCAGGCAGCCCGTGGCCTCGTCGCGGTAGCGCAGCGAGGTTGCCAACAGTTCGGCGCGCCGCTGCGCGGTCGGGCATCCCGTGATGCGTTCGAAGCCCTTCAGGAGCCAGACCCATTCCGCCTGGTGACCCGGCTCGACGCTGGTCGGCTCGATCTTCGACCAGTCCTCCTCGAAATACTCGCCGAGCACGCACTTGCGCTTGTCATAGAGATTAGCGAGGAACAGCGCAAAGAACTCACCGGCGCGGTTCTGGAACGACAGATCGTGGGTCGCCTCGAAGCAGGCGATCATCGCCTCGAACAGATGCATGTGCGGGTTCTGCCGGCGCGGCAGCGAGACCGGAAGGCCTTCGTGGACGCCACCATGCGGCGAGCGCAGATGGCCGTCGAGGAAGGCGAGCAGCGCATCCATCTCGGCGCGCACCTGTGCATCCTGGTCGAAGGCGTAGACCGTCGCGAGCGCAAACAGGATGAAGGCATGGTCATAGGCATCGCGCCGGGCATCCAGCACCGCCCCTTCCGGCGCCAGCCGGTGCACATAGCCGGGCCGGCCGTCGGGCGCCTTCGCTCTGTCCAACAGATGCTCCAGCCCCTTCAGCGCGATCGCTCGCCCCTCGGGATACCAGCCCATCTGCGCGGCCTTGGCGTAGCAATAGATCTGGCGCGCCTGCACGAACACGCGCCGCGGCGCGGCCGCGTCCGCCGTGCCGTTCGGGTGCAGCCGGTCGATGAAACCGCCCGTGGCGTGATCCCAGCCGATGGTCGACCACAGCGGCAGCGCCTCCTCGATCATGCGGCGCTTCAGGCGCGCGACGACGTCCACCGCCTCGTCCGCCGCAATACTTCCTTCGTCCGCCATCGGGTCCTCTTCAAGCCTCGCCAATGGCCGTCTGATACCGATGCCGGCGGCGGCGTGCAACGGACCATGCCAACCCGGAAAGATCAGCCATGACCGCTCATTACGACGCCCTCGAAACGCGCGACCAGGGCGCGCGCGAGGCCGAGCTGTTTTCCCGGCTCCCGGAGGTCCTGCGCGGCGCGATGGCCGCTCCAGCCTATGCCGAGCGGCTGAGGGGCCTCGACCCCGCCTCGGTGAGGTCTAGAGAGGCGCTGGCGGGCCTGCCCGTGCTGCGCAAGTCGGAACTACCGGCCCTGCACAAGGCTTCCAGGCCGTTCGGCGGCCTTGTGGCGGCCGCGCCGGGGGCGTTCGCCCGCCTTTTCACCTCCCCTGGGCCCATTTTCGAGCCGGAGGGGCGCCAAGCCGACCCCTGGCGCGGCGCACGGGCGCTGTTCGCAGCCGGGTTCCGCCCGGACGACGTCGTGCTCAACACCTTCAGCTACCACCTCACTCCGGGCGGCTTCATCTTCGACGCATCGGCACGTGCGCTTGGATGCGCGGTGATTCCGGCGGGTCCCGGCAATGCCGAACAGCAGTTCGAGCTGATCGAGGCTTACCGGCCGGTCGGCTACATCGGCACGCCGGATTTCCTGAAGATCCTGCTCGATGCCGCAGCAAGCGGCGGCCGCGACATCTCCTCGATCAAGCGCGCTCTGGTCTCGGGCGCGGCGTTTCCGCCCTCGCTGCAGGCCGAGATGAAGGCGCGCGGCATCGACGCCTATCAGGCCTTCGGCACCGCCGATCTCGGCCTCATTGCCTTCGAGACCGAAGCCCGCGAAGGCATGGTCGTCAACGAGGACCTGATCCTGGAGATCGTCAAGCCCGGCACGGGGGATCCGGTTGCGCCGGGCGACGTCGGCGAGATCGTCGTCACCTCGCTCGACCCGCACCATCCCTGGATCCGCCTCGCGCTCGGCGACCTCACCGCGGCCCTGCCGGGCGTCAGCCCGTGCGGACGCACCAACATGCGCATCAAGGGATGGATGGGCCGCGCCGACCAGACTACAAAGGTGAAGGGCATGTTCGTCCGCCCCGAGCAGATTGCCGAAATCGGCAAGCGCCATTCCGCACTCGGACGACTACGCCTCGTCGTCTCGCGCCAGGGCGAGACCGACGCAATGACGCTGAAAGCGGAAACGACAGCTGCGAGCGACGCGTTGCGCGAGCAGATCGCCAGCACCTTGCGTGCCGTGACGAAGCTCGGCGGCAACGTCGAGCTAGTCAGCCCCGGCGTGCTGCCGAACGACGGCAAGGTGATCGCGGACGAGCGCTGACTTGGCCCGTTCGCTCAATCGGGAATTAACACGGTAAAATCATCAAAAACCGCATCCTTGCTCACCTCAGCTCGCGGAAAATTGCGCGAAACCAAGGCTTTGAAGGCAAGATTCCGGTGAGATTGGTGGCGGGAATTCGATCCGCCGCTCGGCGGGAATGCGAGGGCGCAAACGCGAAGGCTCTCTGCAATGCGTGCATCGGAGCTTCATCGTTCAGGTGCTCAGTTCAGGAATCGCATTCGCCCAAATATGTTTGACGGCTGCGATTTTCATGCCTAAGTAAGCGTTAGCGATCGGGACGAACCACCCGAACTCGCCGCTTCAGAAACACGAAAGATAACCGACACGAACGAGATGCGCGACGATCGCGTCTCGGCGTGTGACATCTTCGCGTGGCTCTCTGCTGCACAAGAGGTCTCACTCCGTGGCGTGCCGCCAAAGATGGAGATGAGACGATGGAATCTGATGAAGCCGAGAGCGCCAAGCGCCGCATGCATGACGAGCGGCGTCCCTACCAGGTAGGCTATGGCAAGCCGCCGAAGGCTACTCAGTTCGGAGTACGGCCGCAGCCCCAGCGGCGCACCCGCCCAAAAAGCGTGTATTCCCGGCAGTCGTCGAAGCTTACGAAATTTTTGGACCAGCCAGTCGAGGTCAAGCTCAACGGCCGCATCGCCAAGCTGCATCCGCATGAGGCGACGCTTCACGGCCTATTCGCCAGAATTATCAACGGGCAGCTTCGTCCGATCAAGCAGTTCCTACGCGAATGCCAACGCGCTGAGCTGCTCGAAGCTGAGGTCCTGCAGGAATCGTCGGTAATCCATGTTCCGAAGAACGTACCGATGGATCTCGCAGGATACATTTTGCTGCGAGAAGGTCCGCCGCCTCGGGACGAGGGGACCTTGAGACCGTATTTCGCCGAATATGAGCGCGATCTTGCCCTGCTGAAACTGCTTAAAGAGGAGGCCCTCCTGAAGGCTCGCGCAGGAGGTGAGAATGTCTACTAGAGACTCCGGACCAGGACGCGGAAGTGCATCCAAACGAAAGCAGCCGCCGGAGGAAACGCGTTTCAAAAAAGGCCGGCAATCCGGCGGGCAGGCCCAAAGGCGCCGTGAGCTTGGCCGGGATCACGCGAAAATTCGCCTTCCAAACGGTGCCCGTTACCTTGAGCGGCAGAAAGCAGCGGCTTTCCGAGGATCAGATTGGGCCAATGAGGAATCTCATGGGCGGGCTGGGTCGACGTAAGTTCTGCCGCACCATCAAGTAGAACAGGTTGAACTCCCGCTTCGATGGTCCCCACGCCCCTTGACGTAGCCTAAGAGCTCGCAGGTGATCCTGTCGACTCCTGGCTTGAGCCAGATCTTGAAGCGCGATTTCCAAGCCCGTGCCGTTAAGCTCCTCCGCAAGGGCTGCATCGAACCCGGCGGGCCCAGAATCCGCGGCTTCGTCCCAACGCGATAAGCCATGCCGATAAGCGTTGCGGCTCGAGGTTGCTTTCCCGGCGTTTGTTTGCGGACCTGTACTCTTCGCTGCGTTTGCCCGATTGGCTTCGATTCGCTTTGACGCCAACTTACCTCCTTGAATTCGGCTAGCGAGCGAACCATCGCAAGAGTGACGGCATCAATCCCCCTTTTCCGCGGCCGTTATGGGACCGTGTTCGATGCGGGGTGATCGGGACCCCGTTCATTCAACAGCGGGGCGATGAACGCATGGAGGTTTGACCCATCAAACAAATGGGCTGCGATGCCAGCCGCTTGCGCTGCAGCAAGATCACTCTGCTTGTCGCCGATCATGAAGCTAGCACCGATATCTACCGGATACCGTTCAAGCAGAGCTTTGATCATCCCTGGTTGCGGCTTGCGGCAGTTGCAGACGACACGATACCGCGCAATCAGGCCATCGGGATGATGCGGACAAAATTCGAACGCATCAATATGCGCACCAACGACAGCAAGCTCACGCGACATCCATTCGTGCAAATTGCGAACATGCCGCTCCTCGTAAAACCCCCTGGCGATTCCTGATTGGTTCGTCACGATGAACGCGAGATAACCAGCATCATTGACTGCCTTTACGGCCTGCTGGGCCCCTTTCACCCACCGGATTTTGTTCGGATCAAAAGCATAGCCGTCATCCTCATTGAGGACGCCATCACGATCAAAAAAAACTGCCGGACGCATCAAATCTTTACGGCCAAGTTGCACGGTTAACAGCCGATCTTCCGACAATCCCTGCTTCTTTTCAACAGTCGCACGATCAGGCAGGACCTCTGCCAGCGCATCTTGCGTCTTTCTCTGTGCTGCTCACCCGCTAACGCTGGCTGCGTTGCCCCCTCACCTCGAAGCGCTTTGTCCTGCACCACAGCTCCTGCCTGGAGAGAACATCGATCACTATCACGCGCTTCAGGCTGCAATCTTTCGCGACATCAATCCGCGGTCGGCTATCGAATGGCTCCTCGCCATTGACATTGCCGAACTCTCCTGGGAGATGCAGCGCTACCGGGTTCTGCGACACAGGCTCCTTAGCGCGTACCGGCAGAAGGCGGTCGAGATGACGCTTCGGCGCGTGGACGTCGCGGGCATGCCTCCCGACTTACAGGACGCCGCCGAAATCTACACGATTAGGAACGCGCTGGATTGGCAGCTCGATCCGGCTTCTGCCGTTGAAATCGAAGCCCGGCTCCGCTCCTACGGCTTCGATCAGCACGCCCTGAACATGGAAATCTATGTCCAGGCACGCGAAATTCTGTCCCTGTTTGAAGCGCTCCTGAACGGAACGCAGCTTCGGCGGCTCCTGCTGATAAGAGAATTGAGTAATTTTCGCCGATCGGGCCAAGCAAACTCCAATCGCACCGCATCAGACTGCGCGATAGCACGAAGATCCGATGATCAGGACTGACCTCGCGTGTGGACTTGTAAATTGCAGAAGCAAGATCAGAGCCCTCCCTCGCGAATCAAAACACGCCAAGTTTCAACGTCTCAATGGCTGTGCACCTGGCCTACAGGGGTGGGCTCAGCGACAAATGGGCTGGCGGGCGTTTAGCGGCCTATCCGCACCTTTTGCGCAGAATTTCGCAACTCATGTTTCTCGGTACAGACCAAAATGGAAGCCAATTGGAAGCTGGGCTGCGAGCATGATGAGCTAAGCGCGAGGATCAGGAACGTGATACCTGTCGCAGCGGAAATCGCAAAGATCTGCTCCAGCAGGATTGGCTGCCCGGCGGGAACAGCCACAACTTGGCCGCTGTTTCTAAATCGCTGGTAGGCCGTTATCTACAGTCTGAACTCCCGGCGTCAACAGTGACGGCCGACGCGGGATGTTCGGCATGGACATCGGCTCCTCCGAGGCCTAGGCATTCTGGACCGCGTTCTCGCGCAACGTCGCCCGCCGCAGGACCCTAATCGGGCGTCGAAGGACCAGTTCCCGACAAGGACCTCGTTTGTGCAGCGCGCCCTTACCTTACCTAGAAACTACCGTTCCATTGGGCTATGATTCCATGGGCAGCTTGCCCGCCATGGCAATCTGAAGTCTTCCGACTCGCCGGATAATGACCAGCTACACCACTCCGCGAGACACGATGCCAAGTCAGACTCGTCCAATATGTAACGAGAGCTCCGGCGACGCTCAGCACGTGAAGTTCGCGCAACCCGAAGACCGGTCACAGGCGACCAATTAGCTGCTCGACCTTCGCTCCGAGATCACGCTGTGCAGGCGCAGACGACGAGAGACATGGTTGTTTCAATATGCAGATCTCGCCTGTGACGCAGTCTCGCCTGCTCGTATTAGTGTTTTCGGCGCGCCAGTTGCGCGCCAAGCCTTGCGATTCAGCAAGGTCCTGTTCGGTTCGTCATCGAGCAAAGAGGCACCGATCAGCGATGCAATCTCATGAACGGTAAACGACGGGAAGCGACCGCCGCCATTCTTCTTGCTCAGGACGGGCGTCTTCTATTGCAGCAGCGTGACACTGTTCCTGGAATCCTACATCCGGGGAAAGTTGGATTGTTTGGGGGCCATCGCGAAGGCAACGAGTCTTTCCTGGAATGTATTGTAAGAGAGGTTTATGAAGAGATCGGCTGTCGTTTGCCGGCTTGCCGTTTTGAGCACTTGGCTACGCGAGCTGGAGACGATCCCGACGTGCCAGGCGGCGTCATGCATGGAGAGATCTTCGTAGTCCGCAATGTCCCCCAGTGAGGGAACGCTACTTCTGATGCAGCCTGCATCAATTCCAAAAATCGCCCATAAGCTCGTCCCGTCCGCTCATTTTGCCCTCCAGTGCTTTGGATTTCGCCTTTAGTCCTGTGCGTTAGCTGCAAACTGCCCTCGAGTCTGGCGTGTCGTTTGCCGCCTGAGTTCATGCCTGTCGAAGATCGAGGCGGCCAAGGTCTCTCCGGATGGGTCGCGCATATTTGCGCTTGGCTGCTGCTCCAAAACGCACAAGCGAGCAAAATCATTGCGAGCAATTCGCCTGCATGGCAGGTCTCCGAATTAAACTGAACAGTATGATGCTCACCCGTAGGTGAGCGCACGGACAAGTCATAGGCAGCAGTGGATTGCCCGGCGCCGCTTCACCTTCGCGCTCCGACGTTTCATGATAGATGCCGGCCACGCTCGGTGATGCCGTTCGTGATGTACAGTCCATACTCCTGCCGGCTCGCAACTTCGGCCGGGTTTCTTTTGGTCGTGCTAGATGGTAACTGTAGCCTACGGCCAGGATCGTGCGCCATGTCCAGAGGGGGAATCCCTTAAAAGCGTTCGGCGAGTGCATCTAGCTCGTGTTCAGCTCCTGGCCTTCTACGCTTCTTGCATAAATGCACGCCACGAATGAATATGTTCCCCGGCGCTGGCTTTCCAAGTTGCCTCGGGCCCTTGGGGTTGTCTAAGGTTGTTGAAAGATGATGATTTCGCCTTGTGCCAGACTTTGCGCCAGCACCTTCTCGACGTCGAGCGTGAAGAGCTCACCATTCACGGGGCGCGCCACCCAGCCAGGGCGCATCAATCCAATCGCGGCGCAGCGCCGCGATGAAAGTCATTGTCTTCAGGTGGCCGAAGGGCGCAGATGGTTGAAGATGCTGACTGCTCGGTCGCAGCCACGCAGGTTGGTTTTGGTCCAAGTCTTGTCAGTAGTCGCGAAGCTTTAATCCGGCGCTGATAGGGCTTCCAGCGTATCCGTTTACGGGGCGATGTCTGGCCAATTCTGCTCAGCCGGCCGAACGGCGCTCAACCCTTCGCGACGGAAAAATGTCCACATTGCACTGACGGCCGTCCTGATCCCGCTCGCCGCCTGTTCCTTCGTTGATTCACGCAACGCAAGGTGAATGGCCTCGGGCAGCTCCGCTGCGCAGCCACTCGGCATTCATGCCGGACAGAACCGCTTGTTGTGGCGGGCCAATTTGCGGGACGAAACGGCACGGGTCTGCCGCCTCAGAATTTTTCCATGCCGAAAAGAATTGTGGATGCGCGGAGACTGATTACCCAGTCGCCTGAGCATTTATGCACGGTCGAGCCGATCGTCCGGGATGATCGGAGGCAACGCAGAAGCAAACATGCCAAGTGGATTCCGAACAGCTACCCCCTGACTCTGTCGCGACTGTTCGAACTACATAGCAGCCCCATCAGCAGCGGCTCTACGGCGCTTCAAATTGCTGGGATGAAAGGTTCCTTTCCTATGCATGCCGAGCAGATAAAAACAGTGCGCAGACGCAGCGC
>NZ_JADPKH010000002.1:0-46903 GCF_023073835.1 Bradyrhizobium sp. 153
AGCGCCAGCACCGGATTTGCCCAGATCCTCGTCAATGACCTGGACGCGCTCCGGCGGCCAGCCCAGACCGATGGCGCGATCGACGAGGCGGTACTGCAGTTCGGTGCTCTCCTGGTGCTGGCGCACCTGGTTCACGGATGACTGCCGCACGTAGACATAGGCCAACTTGGCTCGGTGCGCAGTCGTGAGCCGCTCGTCAGCGACGGTCGAGCTGATCAGCACGGCTCAATCCCCTTCCGGGCGTGCCGGGAACCGCTTGCATTCGCCGCAGCAGCGTGGCGAGGATTTGAGCGATCTGGGTTTGCGTCGCGGTCGATAGATTCGGCCACAGGCGCGGAATGTCGGCCGGGTGGATTTGCCGACGTCGGCAGTGGTCGATACGCAACGCGACCTGGAAGCGGTCGGTGGGTCATCGCGAATCACCTTCTCGTCGAGAAGGCTGAGACTCGCGCTCAAATGTTGCATCAATAGGATCAGCGTACGTGCACTGATGCGCGGCAGATCGGCGGCGTTCAGGCGGGACGTGATCAGCGTCTCGCCAAGATCCGTCGACGCGATCCGAACCGCCCGCGGCCGTCCGTCCGGCAGCGCGACAACGACGTGGGCGGGACCGCGCCCCGACCGCTCCTTCAGCACCTCAAGCCGTTGCCCAAACAGGAAATGATGCGGGTAGACCGGCTCCTGCACCACAGCCATGTGCTGACGATCCGCGGCGACAGCTACCGGCTCCGCGCCAAGCGCAAAAGCGGCCTCGTCAAGACGCCGACCGCCGGTGACGGCCCTCCGGTCGGCTCCGCCCCTCCGGCCCGTCACCGGCGGAAACAGCCTTCAACCGAGATCACAATCCGGATGGTGGGGGCAGTTCTTCATGACGCAAAGTGGGCAGTTCCGGATGGCGTTTGACACACGGGGCAAGCCCCCACCCCTAGACAGAATGGATAGTGCGTTACGTACGGACCTGGCTACTTCCGGGAAGCCAGGAGCTTGGACAAATTTGTGCGATCATTTCGTTGAAAGGCCTTGAATCGCACGTAACGTCACATTGTACGATCATGAAATGAGATCGCGACCTCTGACAAACGAACGTAAGCTACTCCTAGGGTGTGGGACGATGGCATAACGATCTTGTCGTATTTCGAATTTGCGGCGAACGCTCGCCGTAAATGAGCCGGCGGCAACTCTCCCTTGCCGACGGTCGGGACGATGCGTAGCAGCGTCGCTCCTCCCAGACTGACTTCGCCTGGCTTCTCAAAATGAGGCCGGGCCTTTTTTGCCGTCGGGAAGACGTTAGTGCCTTGTCGACGTGCAACTGCTCGATCAGCTCGTCCGGAACCAGGCAAACTTGCGAGGTCGAGTCCGGCAAGACAACACGCGTTACGCCGACATCGGGATGCTGATTGTAAATCGTCAACACATCGCAGCCTTCGGTTCTGGCATACAAAGCAACACTTCCGAGCCATCAACGACTTGAACGGTTCCGGCCTGTTTTTCCTGTAGACAGGTGATGGCGGTGCGATCCGGGATGTGGGTGCTACCCAGGCGAAACACGTCCTCCATGCAAGCGTCTTTCTTCGCGTCGTTCGGTGGCTGATCTCGCGCACCCGCCGACTCGAGCACAGAGATGCCGTTGCACAACTACTGCACAGCACTTGGCTTTGGGACGCAAAACCAATGCGTTCGTTGTGTGCGCGTCACGATATCCTCTTTAGGTCGGTACGTTGCGGTATTGGTGTTCCTGCGCAAGGCACAGTCTCTGAGCCAGGCAGGCGAGCTTGATTCATCAATGTCGCGACGTGATTTCTATTGGCGATACCGCCAAAGAAAAAGGAGACTCGAATTGAGGTACTACGAACCATCCTGCACCTTCGATAACGACGGCAAGGAGACCACGTTCCGCTTCGCAGGCAACCGCGAAGCCCCCGCGATCTACCTGACGTCCCCGCGCGGCGCTCCCCAAACCGAGCCGCAAGGTAATAATTAAGCGGTGGAAGGCCGACTCACTGTCAACAGATAAGCGAGCGGAGCCATCGAAAGCGGACCAACCGCTCGCAAGTGACGGAAGTCTCGTTTGAGTTGTTTGTTTGGATATGAATGCACACAATGCCTTTCGATACAGTCCTTATCGCCAACAGAGGCGAGATCGCCGCCCGCATCATCAAGACGTTGCGAAAGCTGGGCCTTCGTTCTGCAGTTGTCTACCGCGAGGTCGATGCGCGAAGCCCGGCAGTCTTCCATGGCCGACACAGCGATGCTTGTCAGCGGTCACACGCCGATCGCGGCTATCTGGACATCGCACAAATTATTGCCGCCGCTCATAAGGCCGGCGCCGGCGCTGTTCGTCCAGGTTATGGATTTCTTTCCGAACAGGCTCAATTCGCCACGGCCGTGATAAAGGCCGGCATTGCGTTCATCGGCCCCGCACCCGAAACTATTGAACTGATGGGCAAGAAGATTCGGGCCGGCAGCTTCGTCCAGTCGAGCGGCTTTCCAGTGGTCCCATCTGCAAATTGAGGAGGACGATCCAGCGACGTTCGTCTCCAGGGCGCGTGCAATTGGAACCCCTTTGCTGGTAAAACCGTCAGGGGGCGCGGCCGGCAAGGGCATGCGGATTGTACGCGACGTCGATGCTCTGGAAGGCGCGATTGAGCAGGCTCGCTCTGAGGGGCAACGGTATTTTGGGGATCACCGGCTTTACGTCGAAAGATACATTGAGAACCCGCGGCATATCGAAGTGCAGGTACTCGGCGACTCTTTTGGGAACATTGTACACCTGTTTGAGCGGGAGTGCTCGGTGCAACGCTGCTGCCAGAAAGATCATCGAGGAAGCGCCCTCGCCAGCCCTGTCGCCAGAACTACGGAAACGCGTCTGCGAGACCGCGGTCGGTATCGCACGCGCCGCGAATTATCAAAACGCAGGAACCGTCGAATTCATTTTCGATGCAGGAGAATTCTACTCTCTCGAGATGAATACGCGCCTACAGGTCGAACATCCCGTGACTGAGATGATCACCGGCATCGATCTTGTCGCCGAACAGGTCTATGCCACCGCAGGCCGAGAACTTGGTTTTGCTCAGTCAGATATCGTTTCGAACGGCCACGCTATCGAGGTAAGGCTGTACGCTGAAGCCCCCGAACGAGGCTATGTTCCGACGTCCGGAAAAGTACTTCTTCTCGAGTATCCGAGCGGGGTACGGATTGACAGCGGCATCACGCAGGGTCAGCCAATCACCACTGCGTTTGATCCCATGCTCGCAGAGATCATCGCGCATTCGCCGACGCGCACATTGGCCACCGCCACGGCCAATCACGCGCTTCAGGGGGTCATTCTTCTCGGCTGCGAGACAAACCCTAGCTTCCTCGCCCGCATCCTTGCCGACGAGTCGTTTGTCCGCGGACAGTTTCATACGGGACATCTGGAGGAAAACCCGCACATTGCCGGTGGTAACTCTGCTACCGGCCTACCGGCATTCTTGGCATCAGCTGCTCTCCTGACCCGACAAGTCCGCGAATCGGCCGACGCCGTGCCCGCGCTTCACGCTTCGCCCGGCCATTAGAGAAATTGAGGTGTATCACTCCGTCGAGGTTGATGGCGTCGATTATCGGTTATGGCTTTCACCCTGCCAATCCGGCTCCTATCATCTTCACTTGCGCGACCAAGTCATTTCCCCGGTCGCGTTTGCCCAATACGGCGAGAATTCAGGTGTCCTGACCATTGCCGGCGAGACCGAACGAGTCCGCTTCGTCATCGAAGGCGACCTGATCCACGTCCACATCCGTGGCATGATGCGCGTTTTGCGCTACAGCGACCCGTTGCGAACGCTCGCTTGCGTGAACCAAGAGGCAACTTCGCTCATGACCCGCGCCCCGATGCCGGGAGTAGTCGTTACGATCGCGGTTTCGCCTGGTCAACCGGTATCCGCAGGCGCGGCGCTGATGATGATTGAGAGCATGAAGCTGGAAACTATTATTCGCTCTTCACAGGATGGCGTAGTCGATCGAATCCATTTCAAAGAAGGGGAGAGCTTCGAGCGGGATGCTGTGCTGATTACGCTATCGAAAGAAGGGCGCTGAAATGCTACGAATCGCTTCTGGGGCGAATGTCAATTCGCAAGACTTTCGTCAAAACGAGCTCCACAACAGGCGGCTTGCTGACGAGTTGAAGGAGCGGCAACGTGCTGTCCGCTTCCAGCGGCCCGACCGGGAGCTCGAGCGCCTTCGTCAAAATAAGCTGTTTGTACGAGATCGGATCGACGCCTTGCTCGATCCAAAAACTCCGTTCCTCGAGCTTTCAACGCTGGCCGCTAACAAGGCCTATAACGGCGAAGTGCCCGGCGCGGCACAGGTCGTCGGCATCGGGATCGTCGCGGGTCGCGAGGTGATGGTTCATGCAGACGACGCAAGCGTAAAGGGCGGCGCATGGTATCCGTTGTCTGTCAAGAAGATAGTGCGAGCCTTGGACGTCGCAATCGAGAATCGTCTGTCAGTGATTCATTTGTGCGACGGCGCCGGAGGATTCCTACCTTTTCAGGCAGAGTTCTTCGCCGATCGCTACTTCGCGGGTCGGATCCTCCGTAACCAATCCATTCTCTCCAAGATGGGAGTACCGCAGGTCGCGATCGCAATGGGTCATTGCACAGCGGGAGCGGCCTACGTCCCGGCGCTTAGCGAATTCAACATTATGGTCGAGGATACGGGAGCTATATTTCTCGGTGGCCCTCCAGTCGTGAAAGCTGCTACCGGTGAAGACGTATCGGCACAGGAGCTTGGGGGCGCCCACATGCATACGAGCGTGTCGGGCACGAGCGATTATTCCGCAAGCTCCGAGATGCACGCCATTGCGATCGCACGTGATATCGTTGCCCGATTCCATCGTCCCGCGAAGACTCCGATTGATCAAGCCGCCCCGGAGCCCCCTGCTTACGACGCATCGGAACTATACGGCATTATTCCAAAGGACCCTCGAGTGCAGTTCGACATGCGGGAGATCATCGCCCGCATGATCGATGGTAGCCGATTCCACGAATACCAGCCGCGTTTCGGCACGTCCCTGCTGTGCGGTTTCGCGCGGCTTCATGGATATCAAATAGGGATTCTTGCAAATAATGGCGTGCTGCTCAGCGAAAGTGCGCTGAAGGGCGCTCACTTCATCCAACTATGCGACAAGAACCGGACGCCCCTGCTCTTCCTGCAGAATACGACGGGTTTCATGGTCGGCCGCGAATACGAGCGCCGTGGCATAACCAAGGATGGTGCCAAGCTGATCATGGCCGTCTCGGGAGCGTCGGTCCCGAAATTTACGGTCGTTTGCAACAGCTCGCACGGAGCAGGTACCTACGCTATGGCGGGACGTGCTTTCGATCCTCGGTTCGTCTTCACCTGGCCGCAGTCTCAGATCTCTGCGATGGGCGCCGAGCAAGCGGCAGGTGTGCTGACCCACGTTAAGACCAGACAACTGGCCCGTGACGGTGGGCGGCTCGCAGAGCAGGAGCTGGCAGCTATTCGAGGTCCCCTTCTCGACGAGTATCGGGAACGATCCAGCGCCTACTATGCAACCTCCGAAATCTGGGACGACGGAATTCTTGATCCAGTCGATACCCGAAGTGCACTCGCGATCGCCCTGAGCGCTTCGCTGAATGCTCCCATCGAAGCGCCCCATTATGGCGTATTCCGAATGTAGCCGGCAGGAGTCGAACGTCCGTCTCTGTAGATTCTACTCCCTAGCTGGGGTCCAAATCGACGCATCGTCCTGTCCCCGGCATAAGCCAGATTGGTGTCGTCCACATTCCGGGCAGAACTCGAATTCGCGACCTTGGTCAAATTAGACCAGCCCGTTTCTAAGTGGTGCGTTGAATTCGGTGACCACGTTGTCGATCAGGATAACGGGTTGCGCCGAAGTAGGCCGAGCTGGGGTCGCATAGCCCTGATTGGCCGCGCATCGAACCTCGCGTGGGGACTACGCAAATTGCGTAACACTCGAGATGATCTGCTCGTTACACTTCTAGCATTGCGTAGTGTATTGCGAGGCTCCTGCGGGTCGAAGCCATCGAGATCTGGAGTTCGCGATTGATGCAAGCGCGGGCCGCCCCGCTGACTCTGATCCACCAACGGACGCGTCAGTCACATTAAGATCTAACGTGCGCCCTACTGATGAATTGTTGGGTCCATTCATCATCGACGATAACAGTCCTGGGAGGAGACATGCAAGCCATCATGCCGATCTCAGTCAACTATTCCACGACGGGCTGGGTGCAGAAGAAGTTATCCCGCCATGCTCGACTATGGACCATCCACCGTCTTGCCGTCCAATCGTCTGATCTGATCTCGAGCAAAGAACACTTGCTCCTTTGCAAGTGAACGCCATGGATAGCTTGATTCTTACGTAGCGTCAGGTTGTAGGATTGCAGAGCCGACTGACGTTCAAGCTGACACCACGCATGCCTCGACAACGCATACGCGGTCCGAGCCGGACCGGTTGCCGAGCTGCATGACCCCACTAACGCCCGTTTCGAATGAGGCCACTTGGAACGACTAAGCACGTGTAGAGCAATGAACGCCCTCAAATCGATCATTAGCAAAGTTGCTACAGGTGCCACGCTGACCCGCGAGGAGACCGCAACAGCCTTTGAAATCATCATGTCGGGCCAGGCGACATCCTCCCAGATCGGAGGATTATTGATGGGGATGCGGGTACGTGGCGAAACCGTAGAAGAAGTCACCGGCGCAGCCTCGGCCATGAGGAGCAAAATGCTCCGGGTCAGTGCGCCCCCCGATCCCGTCGACATCGTTGGTACGGGCGGTGACGCTTCGGGCTCAGTCAACGTGTCGACATGCGCCTCATTCATCGTCGCCGGGGCCGGCGTTCCTGTGGCCAAGCATGGCAACCGCGCCGTGTCCTCACTATCAGGTGCTGCTGACGTCTTGGCCCGCCTCGGCGTGAAGGTCGACCTCCCGCCTGTAGGCGTTGCTCGTTGTGTGCACGAAGCTGGCATCGGCTTCATGCTTGCGCCCATCCGTCATCCGGCTATGCACCACGTCGCCCGAATCCGAGCGGCAATTGGGACCCGCACGATCTTCAATCTAGTCGGCCCGCTCGCAAATCCGGCCGGAGTCAAGCGGCAGATCGTCGGAGTGTTTTCGCGGCAATGGGTGCAGCCTTTGGCGCAGGTGTTAAAGAACCTTGGTGCTGAGTCCGTCTGGGTGGTGCATGGCTCAGACGGACTCGATGAGATCACCCTCACCGGGCCGACGTTTGTTGCCGCGCTAGAGAGAGATGCGATCCGCACCTTCGAAGTCACCCCCGAAGAAGCGGGCCTCGCCCGCTGCCATAACGAGGCGCTGAGGGGCGGCAACGCCGATTCCAATGCAATCGCGCTGCAAAGCGTGCTCGACGGCATGCCAAGTCCGTACCGCGATGTTGCTCTTCTCAACGCCGCCGCGGCAATGATCGTGGCCGGCCGCGCAAGCAGCTTGAAGGACGGCGTCGCCCTTGGGCACGAATCCCTTAATAGCGGTGCGGCAGCCGCGCGATTGAAACACCTGATCGCGATCTCCACGGCCGATGTACGACATTTTTAACACCAACATCGAAGCCAACGAGCGCGAAGAGATCGCAAGCGCAAAGCGCGAGTTGCCTCTGCCACACGTCGAGGCGCTTACCGCGGTTGCGTCACAGACGCAGCAGCCCCGCTTTCGAAGCGACGGGAGCAGGAGCGCCCCCTATGAGAAGTGAAGCGCCGGAGCTGCGCTCTTCGATCATGCCAAACCCTTGCCGCCGGGCTCGGCTTCGATTTGGTCGACGTCTTCACCGGCGGCGTTTCCGGCGGCGATTTTACCGCGTCGCGTACCGCAAGACTCGACGGCCTCGCCGTGACGGCAAGGGCGCGCATACCCACTATGAGCAGCTCTACATTTCGTTAGTTGAACCGCGTGGGCGGCTATAGCATCGGCTCTATCAGACGCTGCGATGATTGCTGCGTGACGCGATAGCTGCCAGGCCATTTGCCGCCGTACGGCGGCGCGCTCGCGCATTCACGCAGCTCGTTTTTTCAGGGCAGGCGCCGCAGCTGGGGTGCATCGCATGAATTGCGTTGGCGGGACAAAGGCGCGCTATGGCGTGAGAGTTGAGTGCAGAAGAGGTGGTACTGTGTACTTCTCGGTTGCGGCGAGTAATTTAAGCTTGGCACCGCGAGCTCTTCCACTTTTCCTATCGGCGTTGCCCGGTGAGCCTCGGAAAAGTTTGATCCAGCGACAACACCAAGGGGCTTGAATCGCACGTAAGGTTAAATTGTACGATCTCAAGGTACATCAGTCTCGGGCTGGTCGAGATAAGGATTGCGAATGTTCGAGCATGTCAGAATCGCACCGCACCGTCATAACTCGATCATCGCGACAGTGCGGCTCGCGCGTGGTCCTGATGGGCTCAACAATCTACGGCCAGCACCATATGCCTTCACTGATCCACATCGCTGGAGAGCTGGTCAATTCAGAGGACGTCAACGTCACCCCTACCACGCTGTGCGGCTCCCCCTATTGCAGATTGGAAACCGAGTTCCTCCCCGGGTCGGGACACCCGTGGAGATCAGTTGAAAAGGAGTTTTCGGTTGTGTTCGCTCAGCCCGATTGGAGCTCGCACGGCGCCGTCATCTCGGAAATGCAGGATGGTCGATCCGACCTCCGATGGTTCCAATCTGCTTAGGCGGCTAGACCGGCGCGACAATCGCGAAAGATTGCTTCGCATTTCGGGGCAGCACGATGAAAAAACCCGACGGTACCAAGAACGTTCTGTTGGTCGACCACACTGAAGGTCAATGCCGAGCCATAGTCGGCTTGAAAGATGAAGATTCCAGATCTCCTATATGTGCGGTGAGCCTGTAAGTCGGAAACCTCAAGAAGATAACGTCATGGTGCGCTTATCACTACGCGCAGATGCACCGCAGCGCTGTCGGACAAAACGGAGCCCGTGACGAAGCGCCTCCGTCTTTACGCTTAAAGAGATTTGCATCGATCCCGGGCTGATGACGTCGTCAAGACCGTATGCTTACGACTGAGATCGCTTGACTGCTCGCGGGAAGGCCATCCGATGCGATCTGATCGCGATCGAGAGCTTCCGAACGACTCAGGAAGTCAGGGGTTTAAGCAGTTTTGCAAGTACGTAGCGAACCTGAGCGAAAGGGGGACAAAGGTGGATCTTTGCACACTGATTGAGCGTAACGCGTCGTTTACTCCCGACAAACCCGCGATCCACTTCGACGGGGGCACCCTAAGCTACTCCGCCTTCACTCAAAGGATCGAGCAAATCGCTCGTGCTCTAAAACATCAGCTCGGCATCGAGAGAGGCGACCGCGTCGCGATCCTTGGCCTCAACCGGCCCGACTACCTGGCCCTGCTCTATGCCTGCGCGCGACTCGGCGCAATGCTCGTTCCATTAAATTGGCGGCTTACGGTCGCGGAACAGTTGTTCATCCTCTCCGACGCCGGTCCCAAAGTGCTAGTTCTAGAACAGGCCTTTGATGCGCTGCTACCAGCTCTGGCGGGGCAATTGCCCGAAACCTTTGTTGCGGGTTTGGACTTTTCGCCTCTCGGCGGGAGTAAGTGGGACTGCCTGGTAGACCAGGGCCGAGGCGACGATCGCAATCAGCACACGGACCTGTCTTGCCCGCTTCTGATTGTCTATACTTCGGGTACCACAGGGCGGCCGAAAGGCGCTGTGCTGCGTCAAGACGCGTTGCTGTGGAATGGAATTATGAGTCAGCACATGCATAACCTCGGCTCGACCGATCATGTCCTGACAGTCTTGCCGCTGTTTCACGTTGGCGGCCTGAATATCCAGACCACGCCGGCGCTGCATCACGGCGCGACCGTCACCATTCACACGCGATTTACGCCCGAGGCGACGCTTGCTGCGATCGAACGCGACAGACCTACGCTGGCTGCGTTGGTGCCTACCACGATGCAATTCCTAACCGACCATCCTCAGTGGCGGACGACGGACCTCTCCTCACTGAAGGCAATTTGCACCGGTTCAACGATGGTCCCGCAGCACCTTATCGAACGCTTTGTCGCACGTGGGGTGCCAGTGCTGCAGGTTTACGGTTCGACCGAGACCTGCCCTATTGCTGTTTATACGAGGCTCGGCGGCGATCTTACGCGTAAGGGCTCGAGCGGCTTGCCCGGCCTATGCTGCGAAGCGGCTATTCTCGATGATACCGGCAACAAGTTGCAGGCAGGCAGCCCGGGCGAGATCGCCGTACGAGGCCCCAATGTCTTCAGCGGGTATTGGGGCGCTCAACAAACAACGCGCGAGCCTTTGCACAATGGCTGGTATCTCACCGGTGACATCGGCTGCCGCAATGCCGATGGATACTTTTGGGTTCTTGATCGCACAAGGAACCTCATAATTTCCGGTGGAGAAAATATCTACCCGGCGGAAGTAGAGCGCGCGCTTATGGAGCATCCCTATGTCGCAGACTGCGCCGTTGTCGGTCGACCCGATCCGCGCTGGGATGAGGTGCCGATCGCTTATGTGATCAGGCGGCCGGGGGTTCGAGTTGACGCGGAAGCACTAATGGCACATGCAGGCTCGCAGCTCGCCCGCTTTAAGGTGCCGCGCGAAATTTTCTTCACGGAAGAATTGCCACGAACGGCGTTGGGCAAGATCCAGCATTTCGCGCTGAAGGGGCTTACACGATCAAGCCAGCACAACGAGGGCGACTGAAGATTTCGATCGGGTTTGGCATTTCCTTTGCCCCGTAGGCGTGGCCGCTGAGGGCCGCGAAAACCCCACGCGTCACCGCGTCGATGCGAACACGGCAGCTGCGAGTTGATCATTTCGGCGCCTTTCGGTCGAATAACGTTGCCCCGAGGTCGCTGATGCCGCGGATCCTCATTATGAATGCCGGTACGGCGCAAATGTCGGGCTCTAATCTGCGACAACCCAACTGTCGCTTGCCCTCCAAGTCGGCTTGGTCTCCGTGTGGTTTGCACAGGAGGGAGATAGGGGGCCCAATTCCGGTATTGGTAAGTCAAGGATTCGCCGACTGTGATCTCTGGATGCTCGCGCAGTTTGAAAGGAGAAGCATTAGAACGCGTCATTTGAACCTCAGAAACGGGAGAGAACGCTCCGTGGACGAGAAGGAAAGAGAGCTCAACAGAGCGGCACTCACAAGCGTTTCTCGGCCCATGCGCCTCCTTCTCGGTCTGCAGAGCAGACCGCCGAGCTGCACGACACCAGAGCTGGCATGGTTCGGAATGTCTCTTGAAATGCTGCTGCCGGCATACATTGCCATCCTCTCACCAAATATCGCGATTTACATCTCCTGCGCTTTGAACTTGCGAATCAGATCGCAAATGCCGTTGTAGTCGACGTATGTCGACGGTTCGCACAAGATGTCGTCCATGTCTTCACAGGTGCCGCACTCTTCCAGGAAGTTAATAGAGGTGCTGAGCCGGAGCGACGTCGCCAGTTGGGGTACCCGTCCTCACTCAGCCGATATTCCGATCGTCTCCCACCTCAATTTTTTGGCCTCTCGACGCCGCCGACGCCCGCGTCAGTTAGAGCTTTGCCCGTGTTGCTGCCGGCGTATTCTGGGACGTGATCGAACTGCCCATGCCGTCTTTGGGAGCGCGATTGTATCAATCTTCCTATCAACCGATAAGTAGCGCGCCATTCGAACCAGTCCGGGTTCAAAAGGAGAGATCGCTCTTGCGAGCCTGCGTTGACGCTCGTCCTTGACGAGCGCTTGCAGCAATCCCGTACCAGCGCCTTGCTGAATAAAGCTTCTGATTATGCCAGAAAAATCAGCGACCTGTCGATCGCGCAAGGCGTCTTGAACCTGACCTGACTTGTTCGGCAGTCCGAAACCGCACAACAAGCGCGGCCTCATAGTGTTAGCCTCGGACATTGCTGTTGAGGAGCATGCGCCGAGCCAGATGGAAGTGCTGGAAAGCCGCCTCATTTTAATCGGACCGCATCGACCCAGGCCGAGAGTGCGAGATGGTCGTTACCGCTCTCACAGCGCGGAAAGCGATTATGCTTGATCCAAGATGAGGCCGTTAAGGGTCACGGCGAGATTGGTCACCAGCATGCCAACGGCTCCATTGGTAAAATGAAACCGGCTTTGACTCGGTCCAGAACAACTACAGTCTCGAGGCGCTTTATATCTGGATTTTCATTTATCAAGCGTCGGGTGAAATGCTCGTACTCTTCCATATTATTTGCAGTCACCAACAGGATGAAATCAGCTTGGCCCGTGACGTAAAATCCGCTCATCACCTCCGTCATAGTGCGGATCCCCCGCTTAAAGCGATCAATGATGTCGGCTCGATCGCGCTCAAAGAAAATGAGGACCAGCATAGTCACGTTTCGGCCGATCGCCCTTGGCGAAATGATTGAGACGTCTGATTCTATCACGCCCTCTTTTCGTAGGCGCTTAAGTCGGCGCTGAACTCCGGATGCAGATAGGGCAACTTTCGCGCCGAGTTCTTCACTGCTCAGGCGATTGTTGCGTTGAACGAGATCAAGAAGACGAGCATCGATTTTGTCGATTTCCGTGGCTGCATTGCGGACTCTCGAGCGCGACCGCCTCCTCCAGGCATGCGAGGTAGTGCCATTGAGCGTCCCGGTCATCTCTAAACCTTCTCCCTAGCACCTCTACGAATGCACGTCTTCAGCCGACAATGCGCGCACTGACGAGTTGAAAGGCTCAAAACCTTATCGGCGACAGCCAACCACCGATTCCGGCCTTGTGCGCGCCCGGTCGGCTTGCGTCGCCTCCCCTAATTCCAATAAGCCGCTACAGCTCTTTTCCTCACGGCGCTGTTGGTGGAGGTGACTTTGTCTGTACGGCATCTCTCTTGATCCCTGGCAGCTGATTGAACGTAGTCCTTTCGGGAGCGGACATGTGGGCGGCTTAGCGTCACCAATGGAGGACATAGGATTGACCTCCAGCTAGTGCGGGGTGAATTTCCTTCAGCTATGTCACGTCGTCGCCCGTGGCGGCGCGCAGGCCACACTGGCGGCTCTCAAAACCGACTAACGACAGCACTCTTCCATAGGCAGGGCGGCTTCCCGCCTGCGTCCCGTCGTGTGATGATCGATCACTGGACGCAATAGATCAAGAAGCAGCGCGCCCGGTATCGTCCCGCTCGCATCAGCATCGAGAACTGGCATCATTGAAATGTCTTCCTCTACGTCGAATGGGCTTAGGATTGCCTCTCCTCCGGCGTCAGTCAACGTCAGCGGCTTCGCCGCGGCAAACGGCACCTCGATATTGAAATAACTAAAGCGCGGCATCTCCCGGGCAAGGCGCACCAGAAAGGACATTGTTAACGTCACGCCACTGAGCAGCGCATTCAGGACCAGGATCGAAATCTTGGCTGTATCTGCGATACGGCCGAACGATCGAGCATCGAGGGCGCGTCTGCGTTGAGGCTCACGCCGTGGTAGGGCGGCATCAGCATCAGAAGGCTTGCGCCACGCGCGGCCGCATAGCGGACGCGCTCGATTGCAAATTGCGTGCTGAAATGTTTGCATGTGATCATGACCGCCTTGCGACTACCCACATGAGCCAGGGACAAATCAACCGATATATCGCACTCCTGCTCCGAAAACAGAAACTGCTCGGGACAATGAGCCAGAATGCAGATCCATCGGCGCGCTCGTCGATCATGCATTCGAGCACGCGGCGCTGCCCCTCAAGGGCAAGAACTCCGGTTGTGAAAGCCGGTGCGACTGGGAAGAGGCGGCCATAGGCGTATTTCCTTGCATTTGGCATGAGCAGGCGTCCAACAAGCGGATTTTCTTGACGGTCAGATGTCTTTGGGCTCGCTCAGGTCATCAAGAACATTCAATGCGCCTCGAACAGATAATAGGATCCGAGAATGGTCCTCGCAGTGTTCGCCGCCTGCAAGAAAGGCCGCACCAATCATCGGGCGTCCAGCCATCTGCTGCGAAGACTTCGTAGTTGTTGTTCCAGCGGGTCCACCAGAAACTAAAGGCTGCGTTGGTGTAGCTCATGCCATAACCCGCTTCACCTTTCTCTTCCGATGCAGGGCATGAGCAATCCCACGAGGTCATTCCGGCTCTGCGGCAGCCTTTGCCGATGAGATCGGAGCGATAGACCTTTATCCCAGCGTCGTCCGTGGATACGCGGTGTTTTTCGCTCAGCATTTTGGAGATGACTGGAACTGTCCTGCTTCGACCTTATGAGGCGCGGCCCTGCCCCGATCGTGATTATTCCAGATGAGGTCGCGTTGGTCGCGGCGCCCGAACTCAGCATCTGGGTAATTTTGGGAAAGTATCCCTTGTAGGACGCAACCGTCTAATTCAGCTGCCAACTCAGACTTGTCGGTTTCTCGCGTATCGCAACGTAGACGGGATGATTCATCCTAACATATGCTGAGCGGTGTCTTCCGCTTGTACAGCTTTCGAAAAGCAGACGGCGCTAAAGGCTCCGCAGGAAAGAAATGCTAGCGAGCTTTTGTCTCCCTCCCATGGGCTCCTCCCGCGGCCAAGGCATGCTTCTGAGCGAAGCTTGTTCTTGTTCAGCTGAGAAAAGGAAACGACGCCCTAATATAGAGATCGTCAAATTGCCGGCCGTCTCTAGGATTCGAGTGCGCTGGCGTCCGCCAGTATCAGTCCCGTATACATCCTTGTCCACTGGACTCCGGCTGGACACTTTCGGAATGAAGCTGAGGCTTCGGCGATGGTCAGGCGCATCAGCGACAAGACGCTCGAAAGCCGCAGTGCGCGGCTGGACAAGCCGGTGCGCAAAACGCCCGTCTTGGTATCAATCGGACGAGGCCTGTCGATCGGTTATCGGAGGAACGAGACCGCCGGCACGTGGGTGTTTTGCAAAGCCGACGGATCGCGACTATACGGACCCCCGGACACTCGGACCCAACTGTCGACTACAGCGTGGAGTGCAACCGATCTAAGCGCGTGTCCATTACGGGGCCCGATGCAAAACCCACTGTCGACCTCCAAGGTCGCACCGTGCCGTTGTTTCTGAATCATGACCGATCCTGGGAGAACAACGCGCAGTAACCGATCTTAAGCCAGACCCCGTCGTGCCAGCAACGATTGACATAATCGTGTCATTGCCGAAAGTCAGAAGAATTGTAACCGGCAGGCCGTCGCCATGTCTTCGATCTGCGACAGACTCCCTGGCGCCACCCGCTCGATCGCATCGGCTGGACAGCCTGCAAACACCTCGATTTCGTGGCTAGCCACGATATCGATGAATCTCTTCGCTCATGCCAGCGTCACAGCTTGTTGCTTGAAGGTATCAACTGCCGCCCGGGTCAGCCGAAAAACGCCACGACCACGGGGCCGTGAGCGATAGGCAGAGTCGGCTCGGGCCTTGAGAACATCAAACCATTGGTCGGGCGTGAGCCTCGTCGGGCACTCGCTGATCTGGATCACCCTGCCATTCGGGGCGAAGCGGACGTGAATGATGATCTGCGGATTCATATCGTTCCCTTTTTTTGACCAAGGTTTAGAGACCGGTGGGCTGCTCGATTGTGACGTGTTCAGTTTCGTCCCGTTTGGGTGGGTCCCGCGTCGCGACTTGAACTTCGCACCCGCATTGGTGCCAGGTGGGCGGTCCGGGTTGGCGGCGATAATCGCCCGTGTGTTAGGCCTCATACGTTCTTCGGCATTGCCCTGAGCTCGTTTCAGACCAACAGTCGATGTGGGCAAACTCCGCCCGTGCGTCCGCGAGATTGATGGGTATGGACGGCTTGAGAACGAATACGAGGAGGCGATTACCTGTTGCTCCGCTCGATACCGAGCGCCTTCAGGCCAAGCAGGAGCCCAATCGTGCGCTTGGAACCGCAACGCCATACTTGGAGCCAACATAGACCGCGAAAGCTGGTCCGAGCGTCTCAGTCGTCGACCGACTGGAAATTCGCTGCGAACACAATAGCGCTTCGACGGCAGAGAGACGACAACAATGATATCAGGATCCGAGAGCGGAATTGCATTCACCGCCTCCGCGTCATCGAGGCGATTCTCTGCGGGTCCAGTGCCGATCACCGCCCAACATGCCTTCTAGCCAGCACTAATCCAGTCGCTCGCGCCTGGTCGGCCGTGATCTGCATGCAGTGGTCAGATCCATCGATGAGATGCAGGTCAAACTGCGGAAGACGTCGGAATGGCTGCTGCGACAGATCCGACGCATCACATCGAACCAAGGTGAGCTGCGGAAAGCGGCGCCTTAGGTCAGCAACGACGCTAGTGTCTGTGTCAGCTGTCGCAAGCAGGCGTTCGATTTCGATCAATTGTTCTGTGGCGAGCGCCATTGTGATTCCTTATGACTGTTGCCAATGAGCATCACTGCCAGAACAGCCGCTCGGGATCCGTGTTCAATTCGTCGATAGCCGACGCAAGCCGGTGGAAAATGCTGTAAAATTTCCAGCTTCCTCGCGCATGATTCTTGAAGAACAGTTTCCAGATCCCGCTCACGGCATCGTAATGAAATAGCGCGACATCGATCTGACCGCCATCGTTGTCGATATTGCGCGAGCAGCAGGGACTCTCAATGAGATAGCCAGCCTTTACCGGCGTTACACTCGGCAAGACATAGCGATAGTGCTTGCGCGAGATCAAAGCACGTTCGATCCGCTTGCGATCTAGCTCGTTCGGATGCGCGATCAGCCCGACCGGTACCTCTCTCGACACTCTCATGCGAGAACATCCCCTCAAAGGACTGTGATCTCTTCTTCAAGACAACCAACGACCAGCCGCTCACCAAAATCTACAAGATAAATCGGCACGCTCGCTTCGGTATGCATTGCGACCCGGACGATCTCGCCGATAGCACCGGCGCCGACCAGGATCCCATCAGGCGGCGAGGTAGCAACTGACTCGTCATTGATGAGATTGACTGCGGTTTTCACGCGCTGGCCCGATCGATATTTTGGAACGCGCGGCTCTGTCATGACACAGCCACTTCCGGCAATGGCAGATCATCTACGGCCTCGTCGACCGGATCGAGCTCTTTGCGCCCCATGCCGACGCGGTAGCCACTTTCAAGAAATTCGATACCGTAGATATAGAATTTCTGCAGGAACGTGCCGATGGAAACGACATAACCCACGTCGCCCTTCTTGACCAGAATGTCGCCGATCTCCTTGCCGCGAAGGGTGCTGTCATTGCGGATGGTACTGCTGGCCCGCACCCTTTCGCCGAAGCTGAACGCGGGCGGCCCGCTTAGCTGGACCACATCACTGTCGCGAACGATCATGTTCATGCACCGCCCCCTCGCGAACCTGCAGGGAGCACGGAGACGCGAGCAGAGGTGCTCTTCTGCAGCATATTGTCCTCGTCTGCGATGAGACATGCCGATTCGTCATCCGCGAGGCGAATCGCCACTTCGTAGCGGGCATGCCGTTCAGGTTCGCGGTTCAGAGAGGTTACCGAATGAGGTGAAAGCCGCTGCGCGAGCTCGGCCCGAGCCTTTGGTTGCGACCGCGGCCAGAAGCTTGACCGGCGTCGCCGCGCTTGACGTGCCGGATCCGCTAACTCTCCCTGCCTGGTCGTGATCCTCGCCGCAGGTTCATCCTCAATCTTGGCCTGATAAGCCTTGCGCGTCTCGAAGTCATATTGAACGTCCATGGCCATGACCTTCTCTATGGTGAACTCGCTGCTGCGATCATCTCCGAGCAGGCCGACGGCGTCAGCGCGGCGATGGCGGCAATGCCGCATCATCTTTATCTGACCTTCACAAGCATCCTGCAGGGCCGCCAATTCCTGCGCTGGTCGGGCCTCGCTGGCCTTTGAGCCCGAATGCTGTGCCGTGCTCGGGCGCGGAGATCAGTGGCACGAGAAGTCGTTCTCGGATTGGCCAAGGCATCGCCGGGGCCGGCGATACCGAGCACAGTCAGCTGTGGAATTCTGGTGGCGACCGCGAGCAGCTTTCTCGCCGCCTGCTCAGGAGTGAGCTTCTCACTACCAACACCCGGACGCGATTCATTGGCGCAGTCGTACTTACGATTGCAGTAGTTGCATTGAATATTGCAAGCCCGCGCTACTGCGACATGGATGCGAGCGTAATGATGATGAGCTTCTTCTCTAGCAGGGATGAGTCCTAATTTTGTTCCAGATTTCGGACGGCAGATCGCCTGGGCCAGCCTGTGACCCATAGCTCCGTTTGCCATTCTTCGAAGAGCTCCGGGAACCCTTATAATCGGCGATGACCCGCATCCCGCCGCTATCCTCAGCATCTTTGACATGTTTTCCGCGTCCGGCAACAGCGTTCATGTTCAATTCTCTACCAAGTGTGGCCATGGCGACCAGCCTGTGGCCACAGAACGAGAGTTAGCAACTCGCGTGCCATCTCGGACGGCGATGCCATTCCCGCCCTGTGAATGAGTTAGCTAGCCGTGATCCGCACAGTTGTGCACGCGTCAGCGACAGTTCACACGTCGCAAATGCGACAGGCGTCGCAATTGTGACGGAGATGGCCGCTGGGTTCTCATTGAGCTCGCGTGAATTCTCCCAACCCGCACCCGTCGTTTGCGATGCGACCTCTTCCTACTAGCGGACCGCGGCGAGCAGCCCACTTCGCGCCGCTACTTGGCGCTCAACATCTCTATCGCGTGCGGGAGTCATATCGCGATCGGTGTCAGATGTTGCTCGATCAGAAAGTAGAGTTCGTTGCGCGAGAGTGCTTGCGGATCGACCATGCGTAATGGACGTCAGCCGAGCGTTTGGTGATCTGCCGCGCATAAATAGCAAAAAGCCGATCATTGAAGAGACAGCCGAAGAAGAGGAAGCTCCGTCCGTTCCGCCTTTCCTTGATGAGGTTGGGAACTGGTGTCTGGATGCCGATTGCAGTCAGAACCTCAATATAATCAGCGTCAGTAATCAGAAAGCTCTTGACCGGCAGCACGCTCCGTGCGGCTTGCGCAGCACAGTAGGCCAATGGGTCGCCGAGGCATGATCAACCTTTTGGCTCGCCGGATCGTAAATTGGATACCAGCAATCGACGTGGATGCCGGAGCGCGCGATACTTTGCACCTCACCCCATCCGTCGACCGAGTGCCGTCCGCATCGGGCCGTCGTACCAAGAGTCGACTATCACCGGCAGTAAGGATGCTAGATGATGATGCAGTGGTGTCGACTCCACCGGCGGGCGAACGCCTGGACCATCAAAGCCGTCACGGTGGCGATGTATGTCGCTCTCGACATTCTGCGCCGGCGCCCAGACATTGCCTTTGGCCTGGCGCGGTAGCGCAACTTTGCTGGAGAAGGCAGAAGGCCTCCTGTGTCATTGGCATATGTGGTCCGATCAACTCGGCGAGGCCAAGTCCGAGATACGGAACAATGCTAGGCTCTCATCCTCACCGCAAGATCGGTAAGAATCACCTTCGCGTCGGCTGCGTTGACAAACTCAATTCGCGGGAGCGCCTTCATCAGTCCGCCCGTCCTCCCCCGCGTCCTGGCATTTATTGTGATCGGCAGCGGCGTGTCGCTCGCCATCTCGGGCAGATCGTCATCCAGCCATTGGCCATTCTGATCCAACCGCGCGAGAGCGTTTCATACTCGGATTCCACGATCGGCTCTTCGAGAGCTTTCTTGCGAACGGCCCGCATCAAGAGAGCGGCGACTCAAGAGTTTCATGAGGTCAATTTTCTGGACCGCGATGTATACTTGCGTGGTTTAGCATGCTCCCGCGAGTTGGCGCGCAGCTGAGCCACAATGTTTGACAGTACGGAGACGACCTGGTCGACCTCTTCGAGGGTTGTCTCACGCGACAGGGGCAAGCGCACCGCGCCGTGCAGGCTCTTCTCCGGCAAGCCCATGGCGTGCAGGACATGCGACGGCTCGATTGAGCAGGATCCGCAGGCTGATCCGAGCGAAGCGGCAATGCCCGCACGATTGAGATGGTGGAGAATTGCGTCGCTTTCGAGATGGTCAAAAGCGATGTTTGTCCTACTTGGTTGCCGGTTGCTGATATCGCCAAGCGCCATGCAGTCGGAGGTGGCTAAAATCCCCTGCTGGAGGCGGTAGCGCAATGCACCAATGCGAAAGCGCTCCGGCTCGAGCCGAGCCGCCGCAAGCTCTGCGGCTTTTCAAGACCCGACGACCATGCCGGGATATCCTCGGCTCCGCAGCGGCGCCGCCGTTCCTGTGTGCCGCCCGAGATCAGCGGCCTGAATTTTTGTGCCTTGCGCAAATCGAGCGCGCCGATCCCCTTAGGACCGTGCAATTTGAGCCCGGACAGCGACAGCATGTCGATGGCACTGTCCTTCAGGTTGATGGGCAGCTGCCTACGGCTTACACCGCATCCGTATGAAACAGCGCGCCCGCCTCTCGCGTCACCCGGCTAGAAACTCCACCGGAAAAATCGTGCCGGGTCTCGTTGTTGGCCTACATAACAGACGCGATCGCAGTACGCGGTCCGAGCGCGCATCGAAACGCCCGGATGTCGAGCCGGCCGTATGAATGTAGAGGGATCACGTGCGTCTTAACGGTCGTTGTCGCCAAATTGCTCGACCAGCGCAAGGATGGCGGAATGCTCGACGGAGGTGACGACTTCGTCGCGGCGCTCCTGCGTCGCGAGCGCAGAAAGGAATTTGGTGTTATTGGCCTCGCTCTCGCCGGATGTGAAGACTATTTCGTGATCATGCGCGCTCCCTAACAATCCTTGCACGCTGCGACGCGCCTGCTTCACGGCTCCGCATCCTCTCGGCCAAAGGCATGGGCGGAGGAGGCATTGCCGAACTGTTCGGAGAAGAACGGCAACATGGCTTGTAGGATGGACGGATTGTCCGTGTCGTCGCGTTGTTGTCGAGATAGATCAGCACTTAATCCTCCCTCAATTCGAGCGCCTTGGTTGCGCCGCCACCCGGATCAAGCGAAGGCGGCGAGGCGATCTCAGAAGATCTCGGCGTCAAGCTGGAGAACGTCACGCTCAACATGCTCGGTCGCACGAAGAAGTTGATGATCGACAAGGAGAACACCACATCGTCAACGGCGCCGGCAGAAGGCCGACGTCGAGGCGCGCGTGGCCCAGATCAAGGCTCAGATCGAGGAGACCACCTCGGACTACGACCTTGAGAAGCTTCAGGAGCGTCTCGCCAAGCTCGGCGGCGTCGCGGTGATCCGCGTTGGCGGCGCGACCGAAGTCGAAGGAGCGCAAGGATCGCGTTGATGACGCGATGCATGCGACCCGCGCGGCTATCGAGCAGGGCATCGTCCTGGGCAGCGGCGTCGCCCTGCTCTGTGCCTCCGAGCAGCCCAAGGGCCTGCGCACTGTTCCAAAAGCATCAGGATCACACCGCTCAGCGGCGCCTTCAAGTCATTCCGGCAGAAAAAAAGCAGAAGAGCTCTTCGCGAGGCACATCAAGCGGGCCAAGGTGGCAAGTCGGCAGTCGAAAAAACTTATGGTCTTTGGCGTCAGAGGCGATACGAGGCCTTAAATTGCTTAAGCTCTATAAGAAGACGAAGGCGAATAGGCTGGAACATAGGAGTATAAGTCCCGCGGCGGTCACCCCCAGGAGGCGGCCGGAAACAAAATCATGCTCGCGCATGAGCGCCCCTAGTTGCGGCCTGAATTGCAACCGGGCCCCTTTCCTGCGCCCGCGCGGTCAGTTCTTATCCTGATTGCGCACATAATTCCGGCTGTTGCGCCTCGAAAATGCATTTTTTGAGCACCGCACAAGGCTACTCGGCCGTGTTACTGCACGAATGATCGCTATTGCTTTCGGCTCAGCAAACGGCACCTGAAGAGCGGCGCGACATCCTGCCCGCGATGCGTGTCGTTTGGCCCGGATGTGAGGGGTTCAGTAGTTTTTGGTCATGCGTGGGTCTCTGATTTTCCTTGTGGTTTTTGCAATCATCTTGGCGGCGCGCGGGCAGCAGCAAGAACGCTTCGTGTTGCGCCCGACCGCGGCCATGCCGCCGGTCAACGTTCCTTGAGAGCAAGCGCGCGGAACGTGTCGGCGACATGATGATCATTTGGGGGACTTATCTGGTCAATCAGATCCGACGGGCCATCGGCCGGCGGAGATCGTGAGAGTCCAGGTTGGTCTTGCGGCGGCCTCGTTAGCCAGCAGTTACTCTGCGCTTGCGCGGAGGCAGCTCAGCCAGTCTTTCGTGCCGAGTTGGCGCAGTGGCACTTAACTCGCGCAGCACAAGCCAAGCTCATGGAGCTGATCGGAGAGAGACCTTTTGCTTCGGCGCGCCTCGGCCGAGCCCTGTCCGGACTGGCAAGACCCTGGGTGATGCTGTTTCGCACAGCAGCTTGCCGTCTGTCAGGAAGGTGACGGCTTTGGGCTGCACCGTGGTATCCACCGTGACCCGCTTGAGATCGCGCCTGCGCAGTGCTCCGGCGTAGTGCGCCACCCTCTGGCTCTCGGCCAGCAGAAGCTCGAGCTTGCACCAAAGCGCATGCGCCAATGGCTGAGATCCGAGCGCTCATGCGGAAACTCATGCTGGAAAAACGCCTCGCCGGTGAAGTGCTGGAATACGGATCATGGACCCAGCGATCGCACGCGACTTCGTCGGAGAGGTCATAAATGTGCTTGAGCAGCAGCAGCCCAACCACGAAGCGGGTCTCGATCCCAGGGCGGCCCCTTGTCGCTGTACAGCGGTGCAATCTGCGCATCGATCCAATCCCAGTCGACCTTGCCGGCGAGCTGCACCAGCTCGTGCTTCATGTTGATGATCTGGTCGAGCCTGGCACGAAATAGATCGCCTTCTTCGGTCGCTTTCGGCTTCTTCGGTCGCATCGGCTCCTCCGATGCGGCCATCGAATCCGGCTTTCGCGATTCGACGGAATCTCAAACTGCAAGTTGCAGGCTTCCGATGCTCAAACCTATCAAAGCCTGCAATCCGAAACACGCCAACGTCCGGAAAACCGATTCCTGATCAGCACCTTAGGCGTTGTTCACGGACGACGGTCTAAGAGGGATGCTTCAAGAACGAGGCGGGAGCGAATTGACGTGAGTCAATGCGAACCAAGCGTGTCGGCCATCGATCGCTTTATGCCGAGCGGCATCAGCGCTCAGATACTGTTGCCGGAGAGGCGGCGAGGCTCCCAGGCACTCCGTCCCACTTGGCCGCGCCTGCGCCGTGGCTCCAGCCAACGGCTCACGCGCCGAAACTCGAGGTCCATACATGAATGGCGCACTGCCATCCCGGGATCTTGGATCTGATCGAAGCAACAGCACCTTTCCCTGATATGTGCTGAGATATCAGCACTTCTCGTTCCAGCTCTCCAAATAAAAAGCTCGAACTCCACAACGGCATCGAAAATTCTCCTTCGGCAACCTGATCGTCGGGCGCGGCCTTAATCGCCTAGATAGTCGGTCTAAGAATGCGGTGCGCACGTTCGGCTCTTCGAGGACCGGCGCGGCCCCGGTCGTTCAGGCTGGCGCCGACGTAGTTCGACAGAATGGGATCGTGCCGGCACTGGCGATGGCAGCTCAGGAGCTCTCCTGTCCTCTGGCCTGGACTTAGGGCGTGCTAGGGCCCGGCTCCATCAGTTCGAGCACCGCTCGTCCCTTGTCCGTGATGCGCCACCCTCCATTCACACGCTCGACGAGTCGCTGCGAAAAAAGGTCGAGCTCGGGCACGCGGGCGCCCATTCTCTTGGTGCGCGCCGCCCAATCGGGACCGCTCGTGGCCAAAATGGCCATGTCTCGCTTGAGGTCCGGCATCGATGCGAACCCGTCCGGGTAGCTCACAAGGATCTTCAGCACCGTGACTTGGAAGTTCACATTAGCACTATCACTGTTGTCCGCACCTACCGCCACATTGTTGGCGCAGAGCGAAGAGCTTCCATGCCGACCTGCCTAAGGCGGTCCGCCGTGATCTCACCTCTGTTGGCGGCGTCCAAGATCTTGGAAGCGACATGGGCCCGAGTGCCGGTTTCGTTGCGAGGCAGACCCTCGCACACCTCCTCAAGAACAGCACGCAAAAGCGCAGTGGTCGTTGCGTCCAAAACTTGGCGACTCAGCAAGGCGCAAAGAATGGTAGCACAAGGAAGTACACTGAAACTTTCGAATGAACTACTAGCTGATTCCAAGACTATGAACTTCACCACAGTTGCCGTTGTTTGTTGATTACCTGAAACGTCGCGGCCGTGTCCTCCTCATGGCGCATAGTTGTGATGCTCCTGCTCCGCCACGCCAGTGCCGAGGAACCACCTCCGTGATGGAATCCAGCCCCGGAGAGGCTCTTTTTGACGATTTTCATCGCGATGGCTTTGTCCTCGCCGCGTTACATGAACTCTTTCTCGTGGCGGCGCATCTTCAGCATCAATATCGCGCGCTGAGGCTAATTGAGCTCGCACACCCGATGCTCAACTGCGCGCACGGCCATTCGTAACTTGCCTTGAACTCCTTAATTCTCGTTGAAGCCAAGGTTTCGTTGGGCCGAGACCACGTTCTGGAAGCGTGTGCATAGAGATTGATGACAGACCGCAGGGAGGTCGCCTCCTTCATGGGGTCATCGTCGCGCAAATCGGTCACGAATCCCTCAATACGACTGGATGCTGCGAGCTGGCGCTAATGATTGTCGGCATGTTTCTTGATCGATTCTTCACTGGGCTTGCGCTCGAATTCGGTTGCAATTTGCCCGGATTCCAAGAAGGTTTATGACAACGATACGACATGACCTTTGAATTCGTTGCTGGCATTCGACTCACGTTGCGCCACGCTCCCGTAGAGCGTGCGACAGTGCAGATTGCGCCTGTGACAATGACTCCTGAAATCCCCGTCAGTGCCAGCTGTTCGAGTAGCCCAACGTGGAATCCGCGACGCGGTGATGATGTCCAACGATTTCTGATCGCGACTTTGCTCATTTTGCCCGTCAAATGACTTGTCCGGACGCGCCCGATGCTGGTTCGCACTGTCGCGCAGCTATCCTGCTAAATCGCCGAGCTCAACGTTTCTCTGCCGCTCGTTGACGAGCGCTGACTAATTTAGATTGATCCTGAAACCGAGCTATCGAGGGTACGGACGCGTACACCGAGCGAGTGTTCGATGGCCTCAATGAACAGCACGCAAGCGAATATTCTCGCGAGAAACGCTTCACGATAGCAGTTGCTGCGAACTTGACGAAATCTGCGCACAAAAACTGCAAGATATGGCTGCGAACGCCTCCAATCCTCCCAGGTAAATGAGTATCCGATCTCCGCTTGCACGATCTGACGACGTTTCGTGCAAGATTGGAGTTCCCAGTGAGTTCATTTACTTGCCGAGCTCCTATTCAGTGCCCTTCGGGGCGTTTCCTCCCTGACTCGGCCGCGCGGTATCTCGCGCGGCCTTTTTTCACGCTCGACGAAGATCTGATTGCTCGGATTTGAAAACCTCCAGGAGCAACGCGACGACCCCGACCGCCGCCGCACAACCCACCGCAAGGCTCGTCCATCCTGCGCTAGCGTCTGAAGGACCCGTCACTTCTGCCGGAGGCCTGCTACATTGATCGCGCCTGAGTCGGCTCACCTTGCCTTTGGTAAAAACAATCTGGCGATCGGCACCTCCGAGCAGGGCAAGCCGCTCTCCAGGGCCCCAGGCGAAGTCGATATCGGTGGCGCCGATGTCGAGTTCTACACCGAAGAGGCGCGCCGCATCTATGGCGAAACGATTCCCTCGCCGCGCCCGGATGCAAGGCTGCTTGCGATCAAGCCACCGATTGGCGTCTGCGGCACCATCACGCCGTGGAACTTGGCCAATTCGATGATCACCCGCAAAGTATGGTTGGCGCCCGCCGCAGGCTGCACGGTGGTGCTGAAGCCAACCAGCATGACGCCGCTCTCGGCGCTTGCGCCCGCGTCCCTCGCTGAGAAGGCCGGCGTGCCCAAAGGTGTCTTCAACGTCATCACCGGAGATCCGCGACCGATCGGCGACGTTTTGTGCGAGCACGCGGGCGTGCGCTTTGTCGGCTTCGGCGGCTCGAGCGAAGTCGGCAAGATCCTCTACCGTCGGCCTGAAGAAGCTCGGTCTCGAGCTGGGCGGTAAGGCGCCTTACGTGGTGTTCGACGACCCGATATCGATGCCGCCATCGAAGGCGCCATCGTCTCCAAATACCGCAACATGGGCTAGACCTGCGTCTGCGCCAACCGCCTCTAGGCACAGGCAGGCATCTATAAGGATTCGTGCAGAAGCTCTCAAGGTCGCGGCGATAAAGATCCGCGAGGCTGCGGTTCGTGCCTGCACACTGTCCATGAGCGGCGCGATCGCGACGGTTGTGCTCAGTTTCATAATTCGCTCTTGACAGCCGCAGCTCTGGTTTTGGCGGGCGCCGTATGGACGTGGACGCTATTCGACATTGGCGTGCAGCTCTACGCCCCGCGCTGGGTTGCGGGCCAATCCGTTGCGGCTTGGTAGGTTGCGTTCTCTGGGGGCCTCGCAGTTGGCAGTTTGGGCTGAGGGCGCCTCACCGATGCCATCGCTTTCGACATCACGCTGCTCGTCTCTGCCGGACTGATGCTGCTCTTGCCGCTGCTTGGGCGCTGGCTGCGCATGCCGGCCATCACCGAGCGCGGGATGACGCCGACATTCTTGCGATCCTAAGGTGCGGCTCACGCTGACCACCGGAACGGCCCACTGGTAATTGAGCTCGACTATCGCGTGGCCTCGGAAAATGAGCGAGCCTTCCACAACCTCATGCAGGATGTGCAGCTCTACCGGCAACGCAACGGCGCCTATGGTTGGTCAATTGCGCGTGATATCGCCGCCCCCGAGCTGTGGACCGAGTGCTAGACTGGCCGACATGACTCGATATTTGCGCCAACGCAACCGCTGGACCAGTCGGAGCGCGCATTAGGCGAGAATGCCATGGCTTTTCATATCGGGCCTGAGCCCCTGCGTATCCGTCGTATGCTGGAGCGTCCGCTTGGGTCGGTACGTTGGAAAAATAATGTGTTCGACCGCGCCGCGAGTGAGCTCTAGCTGCTGGTTGAGCGCGCGGCGCAGGCACTAGCTGTCGTCCGTTCCATCGCACCCGCATTCAAAGACCTCGGGCACGTTGACGCCCTTGCGCTTGGCTAAGCCTTCGTCGTCAATCAAGTTGGGTAGAGGACTTCCATCTCCGAGCTGTCGCTCATACTCGGCACACAAAAAGGGCCACTCTGATGAGCGGCCCAAGTCTGCGACGAAACGTCCCGTAGGGGACCTCTAGGATCAGGCCGCGGCCTGTTCGATCGGCGAGAAGGGAAGACCAAGGCTCTCGGCGACAGCCTTATAGGTTAGCCGGCCCCGATAGACATTCAGGCCTGCGCGCAGATGCGGATTTTCGAGCACAGCTGCAAATCCTTTACTGGCGAGAGCCAAACCAAAAGGCAGCGTAGCGTTGTTGAGTGCCTGGCTTGAGGTGAGCGGCACAGCTCCCGGCATGTTTGCGACACAATAGTGGATAACGCCATCCACCTCATAGGTTGGATCGGCATGTGTCGTGGCCCGCGATGTCTCGAAACATCCGCCCTGATCGATCGCTACGTCCACGATCACGGAGCCTTTGCGCATCGAACTCAACATACCGCGGCTGACCAGTTTCGGCGCGCTCGCGCCAGGAACGAGGACGGCACCAATGACAACATCCGCCGCAAATACCTCTTCTTCAACGGCGTCAATCGTCGAGAATCTGGTACGTACTCGCCCTTCGAACAGCTCATCCAGTTCGCGAAGCCTGGGAATCGAACGGTCGAGGATCGTGACCTCAGCACCCAAGCCTGCCGCCATCCGTGCAGCGTGAGTGCCGACAACGCCCCCGCCGATCACCACAATGCGAGCGGGTGGCACGCCCGGTACCCCGCCAATCAGCAGTCCCCGTCCGCCCGCGTACCGCTTCAGCGCCGCACCCGCGGCTTCAATCGCAAGTCTTCCCGCAACCTCGCTCATAGGGGCAAGCAGTGGAAGGCCACCGTGCGCGTCGGTCACAGTTTCATAGGCAATTGCGGTGCAGCCAGACTTCATGAGGCCCTTCGCCTGGTCCGGATCCGGAGCCAAATGCAGATAAGTGAAGAGGATCTGGTTTTCTCGAAGCTGCGTCCATTCGGAGGGCTGTGGCTCTTTGACTTTCACGATCATTTCGCTCGACGCGAATACCTCGCGAGCAGAGGTCGCAATCGTCGCGCCAGCCTTGCGGTAGTTATCATCTGTCGCGCCAATCCCGGCGCCGGCGTTGCTCTCGACCAATACGCTGTGGCCAGCTGCAACGTATTCGCGGACGGCCCCAGGCGTCAGGCCGACGCGGTATTCGTGCGTCTTAATTTCCTTGAGAATACCGACCTTCATTTGCAATCTCCTTGGTGAGCAGTTCGTTGTAATCGGAAGAGCGGTACAAACCTGCGAGGCGAGAAGCCAAATAACGCAGTAATCCGGCGATCTGCCCCGCCTGCTTGCAGGATTTCGAACAGACGACCGAAGACCGCCGAGTTGGCAGGGATGCTACCACAGGGTGGCAAGACCTGATGCGGCCCCGGCGCCAAACCGGGCACTCGTGATCAGGATTGATCTACGCCGGACTGGATCGACTTCTTCGTTGTTTGCCTCATTCGCAACGATGCTCGATTCACTAAGACGAGTAGCGCTTGCGAGGGTGACCCGCGGGTTCATCAAAGATGGATCGGGTTTTTCAAAGGTTTGCTGAACGATTGACCGAAAGCACGCATCAAGACGCAGCTCAGCAGAGCATGGCTGAGCTCGCCGCTGCGCTCAAGCTGTCGTGCTTCGCATATCTAGCTCTTCCCGTGAGCCGGGCAGTGCTCCCAACGTGATCTCGACATATCCCCTCCTGGACCGCCATCTATCTGCAGCGTGGCTACGAATCCGTCGATCCGGGGTGCGTCGGGCAATGCGCCAGCCTAAGCCCTTCCGATGGGGGCTTGGATTTGAAGCGCGAAATCGGTCGGAGTCCGAACGCGCTTTGTTCGAAGAAGCCGAAACATTTGGGATTTGCTGCAGGTTTACATTCTATCCACGATGACAAGGGCGCAATCGCCGCGCTGAGCTTTGCAAGTGACGAGCGTCGAACTGGTTTCGAGCGCGCGCTTGTCGAGCACGCCCAGAGCCTGCGATTAATCGCAACGTTTTTACATGAGCATGCAAAACGCTTCTGGACGATTGATCGCATGATCGGCGGCGTGGTGCTGTCTCCTCGCGAGTACCAGTGTCTCGAATGGTCCGCGCGCGGTAAATCGGCTGGGGAGATCGGGATCATTCTCGGCATCGCAGAGCCAACCGCGGGATTTCACCTGGACAACGCCCGTGCAAAGCTGGTGTCAGCTCGCTTCGTCAAGCGATCGTGCGGTTGACCGACACAAAATCTCGAAAATGAAACACCGGCCTTCCATAAACACCTGTGGAACTGCACAGGATGCGCTTGCCTAGGCCTTCTGCTTAGTTGCCGAAACGAAGCAGGGAGGCAAAAATGATGCAGCTCATCACGCCGGAGTACATGGAAGTCGACAAGTTTGACGTCCTTGAGCGGTGGATCTACTGAACCGCTCGGGAGCCGGACGTATTCAAGGTTGCGTCCGGCTTTTGCCTTCGACCGGTCCAACCATGCTGGGGGACATCTTCCCGATCCTGCTGGACGCCAGCCGGCGCCACGAAGCGATCGGATCTGGGGAGCAGCCGATTCGCGCTCGATGTTCCCGCGGATGCGCCGAAGGCGAGCGGCGGACTTGCTGCTGCCAGTTACGAGCTGTTTGCGGGCATGATTGAATTCGGCCTTTCCATTGAATTGATCGAAATAGTCGCTGTGACCGACGCCCGCATGGAGCGCATTCTTCGCCGGGCCGGATGGCCCCTTGGCAGGGTGGGAAAACTCGGGGAATTCGTCCACGATCTCGCCGAGATGCACCGGCTGCGCTACCGCGTTTTCAAGCAACGCCTGGATTGGACCGTCGAGGTCAGCGGCAACACCTATGTCGGACTCGAGCACGAGGCTTATTCCTGTCTTCATGCTGATCAGCCTTTTGATGATGCCGTGACTGACGAGTAACATCAGGAATTCCTGCAGGGCCGGGTCTCATTGCCGGCGTGCCGATAGGCAGAAAACTCGAATCGGCTCGCACCCGCGCCATTGCGCAGCTCTCGGTAGACAAGGTCCGCCAAATTCGCCTCTCCGAGCGCTATTCCTCGCCTTCGATCGGTCGCTGACGCGCGCGGCGCGCTTTCCGGAAGCTCCTGTCGGCCGCCATGAACCGGGCCAGCATGGGCGCGATAAGCTTGGCCGGATCTCCGATCGGCTGAGCGGTCTCCTGTACAAGGATCTGGGCATATGCCACGAGATCCCTGTGCACGCTCGCGGGCAGTTCATGCGTAATCTTGATCGGCTTGTCGTCTTCGATTGCTCCGAGCTTAAGCTTTGCCATCGTCCTCAACCTCTATACGGTTCGAGCATCAGGTCACGGTTGACGATCACCCGCACCGGAAATCCCGGACGGATCGTCAAAGTCGGCTGTATGTTGAGATTGCGGCGGACAACCTGCTGGCCCGTTTGATTGATCGAATCCCCAGCTCCACGGCGGAGGGCGGCAATGAGATCGTTGTTGGTATTGCCGTTATCCGCCCCGGAATTCACCTCCGTGCCGACGGAAAGCAGCGTCGAAAGAGCGGCCGCCCCCAACAGTTCCTTCCAATGATTGTCGACCTCGTCCTCAAGACCAGAGAAGCCTGCCGCATCTGCACCGGGCTGCCGTTCCAGAACAATCGACCTCCCATTCGGCATGATTAGGCGCGTCCAGACCAGGAGCACGCGCGACTGCCCAAATGCGACCTGGCTATCGTAGCTCCCGATCAGCCTTGCTCCCTGGGGGATAAGGCGAGCTCGCCCGGTAGGAGAATCGTACACCGATTCTGTGACTTGCGCCGTGATCTGGCCAGGCAGGTCGGCGCGGATTCCTGTGATGAGAGCGGCCGGAATGACCGTTCCGGCCTGAACGACAAAAGGCGAAGCCGGCCTCACAAGGCGATCGGAGCTTGTCGTCCGACGATCGACCGTTGCACTGACGAACGCAAGCTTTCGGTCTTGGCCATTCTGAGCAAATGCTTCGTCCGATGATGGCACGCCGCTCGAACGGGCTTCGCTCGATGAAGTGGCGGGGGCTTGTGGCCGGACATTGGTGCTGGCAAATACCTTGCTGGTCCGTGCCGCCTCGCTCTCCTGATTGACACGCTGCTGTTCGGCATCAATACCGAGCGAGCTGGATGTCGAAGATCCCTGTGCAGCGACGATCGGCCGACCGAGATCACCGGGCAAAGGCGGCCCCAGGCGCGGCACGTCCTTCGGGATCTCGGTGTAATCCTTCGGTAAGGTCGCGAGCTGATCGGCGACGTTATGGTGGTCAGTCGCGTAAAGCTCCTCGGGTGCTGAAGTACCTGACCGTTTCTCGTGCAGCGCCCAGAGCACCGCGCCAGTGATCAGCGCGAGCACAAGGGCGCTGCCGCCGATAAGGACTTTCCGCGAGAGGCGCGCAACTTTTGGCCGATCCGGCCGGATCCGCAGGATTTCGGCAATCTCTTCCGGCGGCTTGCCCCGAGGCGCTTCCTTTGGTGTATCGATCGCCTGGTCCGTATCGTTCAAAGCGACCTCCCGTCGGTTCGCACGATCCTGACCTTCTGCTGGTGCTCCTCGCCCAGCCTCAGTTCCGCGGCCGCGAACAGCCGGTCAACAATCAGCACATTTCCGTAAGCGCGGTAGTTGACGATCTCGGTTTTGCCGTCGGGCCCGATCACGAAGAGCGGCGGCATCTCGCCCTGACTGACGCCGGGGGAGAATTCAATGTAGGTTTTTCGGCCGTCATCATAAGCGTTGACGGGACGCCAAGGCGGGCTGTCGCCCTCGATGGCGTAGCGGTAGCGGCGCGCCGGCAGGTCCGGAATAAAGGGTGCCGGCGGTAAAGCTCGAGCTCGCCCGCCAGGATCCGGCGGATAGAACCAGGCGACCGAGGGCATATAGGGCTTTTCGTTGGCGCGAAGCTCGATCAGGTAAGTACGGCGATCAGTATTGACGACGAGGTTGGTCTCGATCGAGGGACGGGTGGGCTTGACCATGATGTGAACGCGGCGGGCGACGCCGCTGCCACTCTCGGTGTCGCCCACCACCCAGCGGACGGTATCGCCTGCGGCGAGCGGTCCTGAGCCGATCAGCTGCTCACCGGGCTCGAGTGCAATGTCCGTAATTTGCCCCGGCGCGGCATAGATCTGGTAGAGCGCGCCCGGACTATAAGAAAACACTTGCACCGCATTGTAGTAGCCGGCTTTGCGAGGCTGCACGCGTGCAGCGTCATTTGCGGTTTCGATGCGCTCGACAGGCTCCTCGGCCTCCGCGCTCTTGCCGCCTCGTGCAGCCTTCCAGGTCGGTGGCACATGTAGCGGTCGCGGGCGATCATCGGCAAGCGCCGGCAAGTCCGGTGCCGGCGGGAGCTCGTTGTCGTAGCTGATTTGCGGCGGCCTGAAGGTCGTGCAGCCGCCGAGCGTCGAGACACAGACCAGAAGAGCCAGAGGCAAGCACGGCCGCGCTTTTCGTGACACAAAAACAAGACCTGACGGCATGTTAGCCGAGCTCCTTTGACCAGTTGATAGCGTTGACGTAGATGCCAAGGGGATTTTTGCGCAGGCGATCCAGATCGCGAGGCATTTCCACGACGATGGTAAGGATGGCAGTCCACCGTTCCGTTGCGGCAAGTTGGCCGTTATCGTAGCGGCGCTCGATCCAGGCGAGGCGAAAGCTCTCAGGCGAGGCTCGGATGACGCTCGAGACCTCGATCGCGATTTGAGACTTTCCGAGCTTGGCGAAGGGGTCGTTGTTGCGGGCATAGTCGTTGAGCGCGGCGGCGCCGCGATCGGTCGTGAAGTCGTAGGCACGCAGCCAGTTCTCGCGGAGGACAATCGCGTCCATCGGCAAGCCGCGGACGTGCTCGATGAAGCGCGCCAGGTGAAACGCTATTTGAGGGTCCGTCGGCTGGTAGGCAGCATTTGCAGGGGCAAGTGCTTTCGCTTCACCCAATTGATCGACCTCAACCACCCAGGGCGTGATCGTGCCATGGGCTGATTGCCAGACCAGAGCTCCAGCAAAGCCCGCGGAGAGGAACAGGCAGCCGAATGCCATGAGCCGCCAGTTCTTGGCCTGGACTCGTGCTGCACCAATGCGGTCATCCCAGACTTGAGCTGCGCGTTGATAGGGCGTGACCGGCTCCGGCGTGCGGCCATAGTGAACGGCCGATCGTTTGAACATTTGTCTGACCTCAAAGCATGGTTGGAAATGGATTTTGGAGAGACAGCGAACTCAGCGATTGTCTTGTGAGAGGTCCACCGATGCGCCGCTCCCGCCGTGATCGCCTGACCGAACCGCGTGCGTGGCCGCTGATGCTCCCTGTTGGATGGTCTGCGCACGCTTCATACGCCGAACCCAGGCTGGCGGACTGTCGGGGGCGGCCGAGGAGCCCCCCTCCTCCTGACCGACATGACCAGTCGCTCGCCCAAGGCCGGCTGCGAGCGAACGCAAGGGACTTGCCGCGCCTGGCGCGCTCGCCTCGACGCCGGAGCTTCCCGCCCGCAACATGTTCGTCGCGCCACTTGCAATCGCGCTTCCACCGCGCAGCGAGCCCGCAATCGCGCCGGCGGCAAGACCTGCAGCGCCGGCGGCAGCGCCAGCTCCTGCCGCGATCACCCCACCGGCAGCGAGGCCCGTGCCGACGGCGGTGCCTGCGCCAAGCTGCGGACCTCCGGAGACGATGCCATTGGCGATACCGGGGCCGAAGATGCCAAGGCCCAAGAGGGCGAGCGCGCCCAGGACAAGTGCCATCGCATTCTCGATGGTCGGCTGGTTGCCGCCAAAGCCGCTCGTGAACTGCGAGAACAAGGTCGACCCGATGCCCACGATGACGGCAAGGACCAGGACCTTGACCCCCGATGAGATGACATTGCCCAGCACCCGTTCAGCCGCAAAAGCGGTCTTGCCGAACAGGCCGAAGGGGATCAGGACGAACCCGGCAAGTGTCGTCAGCTTGAATTCGATGAGGGTCACGAACAGCTGGATCGCCAGGATAAAGAACGCGAGCAGCACCACGATCCAAGCAAACAGCAGGACCACGATTTGCACGAAATTCTCAAAGAAGCTGACATAGCCCATCAGCCCAGAGATGGAGTCCAGGATTGGCCGGCCTGCATCAAGGCCTACCTGCGCAATGCGGCCCGGCCTTAGGAAATCTGCTGACGAAAGGCTTGTCCCTGAGGCTTTCAGACCTAACCCCGCAAAACTTTCGAAGACGATCCGGGCGAGGTTATTCCAATTGCCAATCAGGTAAGCAAAGACGCCGACAAACAAGGTTTTCTTGACCAGCCGGGCGATGATGTCCTCGTCCGTTCCGAATGACCAGAACAGGCCAGCCAGGGTGATGTCGATTGCAGCCAGCGTTGTGGCGACATATCCGACTTCGCCCCCGACGAGACCGAATCCGGAATCGATGTAGCGGGTGAAAGCTTCCAGAAACTGGTCGATGACGCCCGTGCCGCCCATGGCTCACTCGCTTTGGCTCGGAATGGAGGAAAAGCCGGACGGGAGGCGACCTTCGTCTTTACGCGGGACTGGAGAGGGGAATGGCGCCGCGCCGGTCCGGCTATGCGAACCATCAATTGACCTGCTTCCGCCTAAGAATTGATTGCGCTGCTCGGCCCAGATCTTCTGGCATTCAAGCAGAGCGTCTTTCTGCTCGTAGGTGACGGTACGGCATTGCTCGAGCTTTGCTGCGGTCAAATCCGGTTTTGAGGCTAGAGAGACGGAAGACTGGGTCGCGCTCTCGTCGGTGCGCAGGCGAATGGCGCAGGCGGCAACCAACAGGACAGCAAGACCAGCTGCTGCCGCGACAGGTAGTCGTTCAAATCGTATTTTCATGATCAGTGGAACATCTGCACGGTTGTCGGTTGATAGTTTTGGCCCGGATTGAGAAAGCGCCGCAGCTGCTCCCTACCCTGCTCCTGCGCTGCAGCCCGTTGGGCGGATTCGAGCGTCTGTGCGCGACCTTGCGCGGCAACAGTCGCCGTAAGGTCCGCAAGCTGCTGGGCTTGCAGCGCAAGGAGCTGGTTGCCGGCCTGACTTGCCTGGAGCGCACCCGCTGCGCCCTGGCTCGCCGTCACGAGGGCGGACATCTGGATGCGGTTGGCGTCGAGATTGCCGACAACGCTCGCTTGGACCCTCATGGCGTCCTGCAGCCCGGCAACTGAGTTCTGCCAGCGTGTTTGGGCATTTGCGACCAGGAGCCCATCGGACATGCTCGCCGATGCCGGCGCATAGGTGGTGGAAAACGCGCGATCGATCTGCTGGACGTCGTAGGCAATCCGCTGCGCCTGCGAGAGTAGCTGCTGGGTGCGTTGAATCGACTTCTCGAGCTGTTGCAAGGATGAATAAGGCAGGCTCGCCAGGTTCTTCGCCTGATTGATCAGCATCTGCGCTTGGTTCTGGAGCGAAGTGATCTGATTGTTGATCTGCTGCAGCTCACGCGCGGCCGTCAGCACATTCTGAACGTAGTTGTTGGGATCGAACACGATCCACTGCGCCTTCGCTTCGCGGGGCGCTTGGATCATGGTCATGGCGATGATACTTGCTGCCAGAAGCGGGCGGATACAGCTCATCAGAGCGCTCCTTGTTTGGCGAACTGCGGAATGAGATTGCAGGCCCAGCCGAGGTCGCGCGCCTTGAGCCAGCCGGTGACGAACTCGTCCCTTCCGTGCTCGGCAAGCACCCGATCAATCAAAGCCTGGTCGGCTTTGGACGAGGCGGCCGCGAAGGCGAGCGCGATTTCGCCAAGTCCGAGCTCGAACAGGCGGTTGCCGCGGCGCGATTGGCAGTAGTAGTCCCGCTTCGGAGTGGCGCGGGCGAGGATCTCGATCTGCCGGTCGTTCAGCCCAAAGCGACGGTAAATCGCCTTGATCTGCGGCTCGATGGCGCGATCGTTTGGCAAAAGGATGCGGGTCGGGCAGCTCTCGATGATGGCAGGCGCGATTTTGGAGCCATCGATATCGGCAAGCGATTGGGTCGCAAACACGACCGAGGCGTTCTTTTTGCGGAGGGTTTTGAGCCACTCGCGGAGCTTGCCGGCAAAATCGGCGTCATCGAGCGCAAGCCAGCCTTCGTCGATGATGAGCAGTGTCGGACGGCCGTCAAAGCGGTCCTCGATCCGGTGAAACAGATAGGCCAGAACTGCGGGCGCGACAGAGGTCCCGATCAATCCGTCGGTCTCGAACACCTGGACGGAGGCTTCACCCAGCCGTTCATATTCGCCGTCGAGCAACAGGGCGTATGGACCACCGAGGCAGTAGGGCTGCAGCGCGCGCTTGAGAGCGTTGGACTGCAGAAGAACGGAGAACCCAGTCAGAGTCCGCTCCTTAACTGGTGCCGAGGCGAGTGAGGTCAACGCCGACCAGACATGATCCTTGGTCTCAGGGGTGACTTCGATCCGCTCGCGCGTCAGGATCGATGCGATCCAGTCGGATGCCCAGCCTCGCTCGCCGACATCGTCGATGCCTGCAAGCGGCTGGAGCGAGACGAATTCTGAGGATTCCAGGGCGCCGCCGAGATCATGCCAGTCGCCCCCCGTGGCGATGGCCGATGCGCGGATCGAGCCTCCGAAGTCGAACGCAAAGATCTGCGCCTCGCGATAGCGGCGGAACTGCAGCGCCATGAGCGCCAGCAGCACCGACTTACCGGCGCCCGTCGGCCCGATGACCATGGTGTGGCCGACATCTCCGACATGCAGAGAAAACCGGAATGGCGTGGAACCCTCAGTCTTACCGAAGAACAATGGGGGCGCGTTGAGGTGGTGATCCCTCACCTCTCCGGCCCATACGGCAGATAGCGGGATCATATGGGCGAGGTTCAGGGTCGAGACCGGCGGCTGGCGGACGTTTGCGTAAGTTTGTCCCGGCAGGCTGCCGAGCCAGGCTTCGACGGCATTGACCGTCTCGGCCATGCAGGTGAAGTCGCGGCCTTGGACGACCTTTTCGGCGAGGCGGAGCTTTTCGTCGGCTGCGCGAGGATCCCCGTCCCAGACCGTGACCGTTGCCGTAACGAAGACCTGTGCGATCTGATCCGAGCCCAATTCCTGGAGCGCACTGTCGGCGTCCATCGCCTTGTTGTGGGCATCGGTATCCAGAAGCGCGGAGGCCTCGTTCGTCATCACCTCCTTCAGGATCGCCGCGATCGACTTGCGCTTGGCAAACCATTGCCGCCTGATCCTGGTGAGGAGCTTTGTGGCATCTGTCTTGTCGAGCATGATCGCCCGCGTGGACCAGCGATACGGGAATGCCAGCCGGTTCAGGTCGTCGAGAATTCCGGGCGTGGTCGCGGTCGGAAAGCCCACGAGCGTCAGAACGCGCAGATGCGCCTCGCCCAGCATGGGCTCGAGACCTCCTGTCAGGGATTGATCGGCAAGCAACGCATCGAGATACATCGGAATTTCTGGCACGCGCACGCGATGCCGTTTGGTCGAGACCGTCGAATGCAGGTAGGTCAGCGTTTGCTCGTCATCGAGCCAGCCACATTCCGGCATGAAACCCTCGACGAGCTGCAGGACGCGGCCGGTCCGGTCGACAAAGCCGGCAAGCACCTCGCGCGCATCCGCTCCCGCAGCGCGATGGCTGCCCTCGTACAGCAGGCGCTCCGCCACGGCCGCACTCTCTGCCGGAGGCAGATAGAGGAAAGTCAGATAGTAGCTCGACTCATAGTGGCTGCCGGCCTCCTCGAATTGCGCTTTCCGCTCCGCATCCACCAGCGCCGAGGCGACGTCCGGGAATGTATCCGGCGGATAGCGTCCTGCCGAATGCCGTTGCGCCTCGACGAAGACGGCCCACCCCGATCCGAGGCGACGGAGCGCATTGTTGAGGCGGCCTGCGACAGCAACAAGCTCGGCCGGCACTGAGCTGTCGAGATCCGGCCCTCTGAACCGGGCCGTTCGCTGAAAGGATCCATCCTTGTTGAGAATGACGCCCTCATCGACCAGGGCCGCCCAAGGCAGGAAGTCGGCAAGGCGCGTGTTTGAACGGCGATATTCGGCAAGATTCATCATAGGCAACTCTAGGACCTGAGGTGGCTTGGAATACGGACGTGCCGGCGCACGACTTCCACGAAATCGGGATCGCGTTTTGCGGCCCAGATGGCGGCCATGTGGCCGACGAACCAGAGGAGAAGGCCGGCAACCCACAGGCGCAGCCCAAGACCGAGTGCCGCCGCTAACGTGCCGTTGGCGATCGCCACGGCGCGCGGCGCACCGCCCATCAGGATAGGCTCGGTGAGCGCACGATGCACGGGCGCGATAAAACCTGCGACAGGCTCCTCCATTAGATCACCACGCCGCCGCCGAAGGAGAAGAAAGACAGAAAGAAGCTTGATGCCGCAAAGGCGATGGACAGACCGAACACGATCTGAACCAGGCGGCGAAAGCCACCAGACGTGTCGCCAAATGCGAGCGAGAGCCCGGTCACAATGATGATGATGACCGCAATAATCTTGGCGACGGGACCCTCGACCGATTGCAAAATCTGGTTGAGCGGTTGCTCCCACGGCATATTTGAGCCAGCGGCGCACGCCGGGATACTGCTCAGCCAAAGGGTCACAATTGCCGTGGCCGGAATGCTGGCGCGGCGGAGAGATGAAGGCATCGTCATGATCGGTCTCCAATTGCAGAAAGGCTGTAATCACCTGATGCTTCTAAGCCGGTGACGCGGGCGAGCTCGCTCAAGCGGCGTTCGGCGCCGCGGCCGCTGAGCACCGCGATTACGTTGATTGTTTCGGCGATAAGCGGCCGGGGGACTGTGACGACAGCTTCCTGGACTAGCTGCTCGAGTCGGCGTAGCGCCCCGAGCGCCGTTCCGGCATGGATCGTGCCGATTCCGCCCGGATGTCCGGTGCTCCAGGCCTTGAGCAAATCGAGCGCCTCGGCTCCGCGCACCTCACCAATGGGAATTCGATCGGGGCGCAGACGAAGCGACGAACGGACCAGGTCGGAGAGCGAGATCAAGCCATCCTTCGTGCGGAGCGCCACGAGGTTTGGCGCCAAGCACTGAAGCTCGCGCGTATCTTCGATGAGAACGACACGGTCAGTCGTTTTAGCCACCTCGGCGAGAAGGGCATTGGTCAGTGTCGTCTTGCCGGTCGAGGTGCCGCCGGCGACCAGAATGTTCTTGCGCGCGCAAACTGCATCCCTCAATGCACCGGCCTGATCCGGCGTCATAATGCCGACTCCGACGTAATCCTCGAGGCTGAACACGGCGACCGCCGGCTTTCGGATCGCAAATGTTGGCGCGGCCACGACCGGCGGCAGCAGCCCCTCGAATCGCTCCCCCATCTCGGGCAGCTCGGCAGAAATCCGTGGGCTCCCGGGATGAACCTCGGCACCCACGTAGTGAGCTACCACGCGGATGATTCGCTCTCCGTCAGAAGGGGATATATTCTTGCCAGTATCCGTAAGGCCGCTCGACAGTCGGTCGATCCACAGTCGGCCGTCGGGATTGAGCATCACCTCGACGATTGCCGGATCTTCCAAAAACCATGCGATGGCGGGCCCCAACGCGGTACGCAGCATACGCGCTCCGCGCAAGTTCGCTTCTGAATCAAAAGAATGGATCGCCACGATTTGCCCCAAGCTGCTGAGGCCGCTTCGGCGCCCTCATCTGAAGGCAAATAAAAGATAGGTCGTGTCTTACCGCAACAAAGGGAATATGCCGTTCGAAGTCTAGCGTGGAAAAAGGAACATTTGAAAAGAGCGCCGGCTTGACGCGCCGACCCCTCGACGGCGAGGCGAGAAATCGAACCACTGTCGCTGCCGCGCGTAGGCACGAATGAGCTCCCGCTTTTGGAGGACGCTCAAACCCGGGATAATGAACCACATCAGCCGGCGGGCTGCCGCAGGTACCAATGGCGACGCTGGTCTGGTGCACCACCGTGAGCGTAATGACCCTGCACCATTCCCCCTGGAATCAGGCTGGCCCTGTACTGCACGACGATTGCCTCCCAGAATGTAGGCATTCAAAGAGTGATTTCTAGTCCGCAATGGCCGAGCTGAGATCGCAGATCTACTTGAGCTGCGCGTGTAGCGAGACATGGTCGAGTTCACCTTCCCACCACGACACAAACACCGCGGCAATACCGTTTCCGATGATGTTGGTAAGCGCGCGCACCTCGCTCATGAACTTGTCGATCGAGAATACGATCGCAATGCCCGGGACGAGGTCAGGACTGACCACGGTCAATGTTGCGGCCAGTGTGACGAACCCGGCACCGGTAACACCACTTGCGCCCTTCGAGGTGAGCATCGCCACAACCAGTATCGTGAGCTGCTGGCCGAAGTCGAGATCGACCCCGAGCGCCTGCGCGATGAACAAGGTCGCCAACGTCATGTAAATGTTCGTCCCATCCAAATTGAAAGAGTATCCTGTCGGCACCACCAGGCCAACGACCGGCTTGGAACAGCCCAGCCGTTCGAGTTTTTCCATCAACTGCGGCAGCGCGCTTTCGGACGACGACGTTCCGAGGACGATCAGCAGCTCATCCTTGATGTAAACGATGAACTTTAGAATAGAAAAACCGACCAAGTGCGCAACCAGACCAAGCACAATGATCACGAAGAGCCCGGCTGTCACGTAGAACAGCGCAACCAAGCCGATGAGTTTACCGAGCGCGGACGGTCCGAATTCGCCGATAGTGTAGGCCATGGCGCCGAACGCCCCGATTGGCGCTGCCTTCATTACGATCCTAATGACACCAAACACCGCGTGTGCAGCATCGTCGACCAGACTGCGCATCCGCTCACCCCGCTCGCCAAGCGCCATCAGCGAGAACCCGAATAGGATGGCAAACAACAGCACCTGTAGCACGTCGCCTCGGGCCAGAGCGCCAACCACGCTATCCGGAATAATATTAAGGAGGAAATCGACCGCCTTCTGCCCTTCCGCTCTTTTGACGTAGTTGGCTACCGCCGCGGCATCAGCCCTGGGAGCCAGCCCATGGCCGGCCTGAACGAGATTGCCCATCACGAGACCCAGGATCAGCGCGAAGGTTGAAACGATCTCGAAGTAAAGCAGCGCCTTGACGCCGACTCGCCCGACCTTTCGTGCATCCTGAACATGCGCAATTCCGGACACAACAGTGCAGAAGATGATCGGCGCGATCACCATTTTGATCAGCTTGATGAATCCGTCACCAAGCGCTTTGACCCAGCTGTTCGTCCCCACGGCAGGCCACAACCAGCCAACGAGAACGCCAATCAGGATCGCGATGAGTACCTGGACATAAAGAACATTGTACCAGGGGCCAGATGGCTGGAACAGGGCGGCGGCTTTGACAGAGCGGCGCTGGCGGTGATTGTGCATCACGCTCGACCCGGCGCCGTGGTACCAAAGAGGGGTGACAATGAAGGCACGGCTTCGCTCAGTGTTACCTTAGCGCGGCGCGCACAGGGCACTGACCGCTTTAAACGACCCCGTCCGTTGCCAGGGTTTGCCGCCTCTCCCGAATGGGCTTGTGGCCAACGCGAAACGAAGTGCTGAATCCCTTCTGAAACCAGCGATAAAAACTTGAGAAAGCTTCCTTGAGAGTTGGAATGCATCAACGTCACCACCCATTTCAATCTTTTTTGGTTGTTCGAAGATGCCACCAGCATCTTATAAGACGCCACCTTTAGCAGCCCGCGACCACTCTTCACCTGGACAGGCATTCTCGCCGCTATCGCACCGGATCGCGACGTACGTTGAAGAAACATTCACCGTAAAGAAGTTGTGGTGGTGCGGCTCGCCTGCGTTCACCCCTCAATCATCCTATCCTCACCTCAGGTGAATGCCCCGACATCCCCAAAGGCATCGACGTCGATCGCAAAACCACAAGGGCCGAGAAGACATGGCCAGCAGCATTGCTCACGCTGCCTCCCTTGGCGATCCCGGTTGCGGCTTTTCGGGAGCTGTGTTTTGCGGTGTCGAACAACACTCCTCGTAACAGAGCTTCTCACTCCTGTAGCTCGCCAAGGCCTGGAGTGAGCACTGCACGAGATCCCGTTTCGCTACATCCGAGGCAGGCACTGCATCCAGCCATTTCAGCGCCACCTCGACCAATTCGATCGCGCGATCCCTGTTACCGGTCTCGTAATAGTACCGAGCGACCGCCCCGTACGAGAGAAACTTCGCGCCCTCGCTGCCTTGGGGCGGATTCGCCGCCAGGATGTGTTCGGAGAGATCCTTGCCCATGGCAAAGCGCTCGGCATGTGGGAAACCGGAGTAGTCTTTCGCGGGGTCGAAGAGTTGGCGGATGGCCACGCTCATCCAAACCACGGATTTCTTGTCGATCGCATCGCGAACCAATTGACGCAATACCGCCAGGCCGGCCCGCATGTCGCGTATCTTGTGAAGCAACAATTCCGCATGAAGCCCACGAAAGGTGAGATCGTCCGGCATCGCAGCGAGTGCCTCCTCAATCCCTGAAAGGGCTGCCGCCCAATCCTTACTGTTCATGGCGGCTTCAAGCCTGGCAAAGATCGGCTCCACCAGCGCTCGCTTCTGCGATAGTTCGCGCTTTCTGCGTCGACCCTTGGTTATCCTCTCCGCATCCAGGGCTTGGGCTTCGTCGCTCACTGCCCAGGAGCCGTTCAGAACTTTGGGCAACGCGTTATCGAATTGCGTCGGATGGCCGATAAAGGCGAAGCGGCCGTCACGATCGATCACGAATGACGAAGGAATCCCGACAGAAAAGCTGGGATCCATCCAAAGCTTGTTCATTTCGCCGGCGTAGTCGAATGCGATCGCGAAGTTCAGATTCGGCAAGCTCTTCGTCAACCAAGCGTCCAAGCTGGCTCGCGCTTCATCTGCCGTCGAAGCTTGTTCGTGAGCCGCGATGCCCACCACCTCAACTCCGCTGCTCCTGTATTTGCTTTGCAGGATCACCAAATTCTGCATCGAGGCGATACATGGTCCGCACCACGTCGCCCAAAACTCGATGATGTATACTTTCCCAGGTTCGAACGTTGTAACGGGCTGGCCACGTAGCCAGTCCTCAACTTTGATGGAGGGAGCCGGCGAACCGACTCTCAGCACATTCTCCGCACCGACTTGACTTGCGCTCTCAGTCACACTGGTCATTGCTCAAATTCGCTTTACCTGGCTCTGCGGAAAACAACAGCAAGTCGCATGCCAGCCAGCGCTCATTGATATTACGCATTTTTCGTATCTTTCCTGTCGACCTTGCGACGCATGTCGCATATCCGACCAGCTGTTTGGAGCTTCTCAGGCAATCAGTCGGCCGGACGTTCTTGACGCGCCTGTAGACCGACGAGGCGGGTCAGGCAGAGGGCCGACTTCACCACTCCACATCTTGATCGGTTTTCAGGATAACCATTTCGGCGATCGGGATAATGACGTGAACTGACCTGCTTTGGCCCGTCGACTTGCGCTTGACGGCGATCTCAGATTTCCAAATCAACTCTTTGAGCCGAGGGGCGATGAACCAGACCAGGGCGACCAGCTGCAGCACAACATTCATACTGAAGGCCGTCTGATACGCGATTGAGGGGTAGTGTCCGTCCTTTACCGGCCATTGCGCGAGAATTAACCCCGTCCCGTACTGGACGAGGAAAGCCCACCCGAAATGCAGAACGTTGAGCACGCCGTTCGCGCGCGCGATCAGTTGGGCCGGAAAGTAATCTCCGATGATCGCGTAGCTGAGCACGATTGCTGATCCGACCACCGCCACAATGATCCACGACGGTAGCGACGGAAATGGCGGATGCAATATCAGCGCGAGTTCGGCTGCAATGAACACAGCAGCTATGATTGCGAGCAACGTTTCAATGTTCTTGCCATGCCGACGCAGCGAATCGGCGACCACGCCGAGCAGCAATGCGCCAATGCTTAGGGCTATCGCCATGACGAGCAATTGTGTGACAAGGCTTGTTCGATCCAACCCTTCCACATCGTTCAGCCAGGACGCTGCCCACAAGGACTGCAGGGCCCACGCGGACCCGATACATGTTGAAGAAATCGGCGCAATTCTCCAGAACCGCCCATCCGTATAGACGGTCTTCAGGCTGATCGTCCCTGGAGGGCTCTTCGCAGTTGCCTCATGCTCTGGAACCAAAAAATAGATCGAAGCGGCCGCGGAGGCACTGGATGCGGCAAGCAGCTCAAATAGACCGCGCCAGCCTATCCAGTTAAGCAATGCCTCGGCTGGTGCGGTTGCCGTTACCGCGCCCAGTGCACCCAGCATGATCATACAGCCGTTGATGAGCGCCACGCGCTCTCTCGGAAACCAGAGCACGACTGTTTTCAGGCCAGACATGAGGGAAGCTGCGGTGCCAAATGCTATCATCGCGCGAGCAACCAGAAGCGCCAGAAATCCACTCGATAATCCGAAAAGCGCAGCGCCTGCGGCAGCCAGCAGCAAGAGCGCACTCTGGACTCGGCGCGGACCGAAGCGATCCAAGAGCATGCCCATCGGAATCTGGCTGCCGGTAACGACCAGAAAGTAGATCGAGCCCAACAGCCCCAAATCGGCCGTACCAAGCTCCAATTCAGAGGCGAGGCGGCCACAAATGAGCGTGTTGATCATCCGAAACAGGTAGGAAAGATAATATCCCGCGGCAAAGGGAAGGAACACGCAAGAGATGATCCGCCAGGTCCAACCCCGGTTGACCGGTTTCTCGCCTGATATCAGCCCAGCGGCATCGCTGCGCGTGTTGCTCGGAACGCGGCCACTGGCTTTAGCACAAGGCGTTGGCAGCTGTCGAAAGTTGATATTGCTGCCGCCCTCCTCGGCGACAGCACACGCTTCTGAGTTTTCACCTACGACGGCCACACAGTGGGGTTCTTCTTCAGCTGGCGCTCGTCGAACGGCGCGTGACGCTACGCCTCCCATTTCAGACCCGGATCGGCTGGAATTTCCCGAGCGATCAATTGCCTCCTGCAGCAAGGGGCGGCCAAACCGTACGCGACGATCGACCTGCTCGGCAAACGCCTTGAAGCGCTCGAGCCCGAGTACGCACGCCTCGTCCTGCTTGGATGGCGGCATCGGCGGCGTCAGCGTGAGGTGGTATCGCACATGGAGAGCCACTATTTCCGCGATCATCGCGATGTCCGTCCGCAGACTGAGCACCTGCTCATTCGTTCGCTCGATCGCCTCGAAAACAAGGCCCTCTATAGGCGGCGGCGGATCCAGGAAGCGCTCAAGAGCCGCCTCGATGGCGACGCTCTTGCCCATACCAGGGCGGTCAGTCGCGGCTTGGAGTCGCTGAAAAATGCACTCAGAAAGTTGAATCGTTATCTTTCTGGTCTGCTGAGCTTCGCTTGGACTCGGCTGCGCGTCTACCTCAGCTTCATTCCGACTTGAGGTCGGTTCTCCCCGGCGCTCGCCGCTAATCTGCATACTCCAGCTTCCTTCTCTCTGCGACTGCACACCGCCCGCGCTTGCACGCGCGTGGTTTGTATGTTCGGTCGAAACGGATGAATCGCGCTGCGATGACGCACGACAAAAGCGTCGAGACCGCATGCCGCTTCAACCGCGGGGACATTCTGGTCGCAGTCTGGCGTACCGAAAGAAAGAAACGGCGGACTCTCAAAGACCAGCGCCAGACGTCTCGTAGCCTCTTGTCCCTCTAGGCAGTCAGGTCGCCGACAGACGAGCGATTTCGCGGACGGTGCGTGCACCCTTACTTGAAATCGAAAAAGTCACCGATCCAAAAAAGAGGCGCAGGCGCAATCTAGACGGCGCCCTCGCGCCCCCGACGTCGCGAACGACCCCCGCGGACGCACCGGCGTTGTTCGCTAAGGGGGTGATGCGCCTCATAAGAAGCGCACCAGCTCATGCGCGCGACCAAAATACACCTGCGCCTCACCGATTTCCGGCATGCATCACCAGCGTGCGATAGGACTTACAACCGTTCGCGTGCCGCGCGTCCAGCCCGGCTCACGGCCGTTGAAACGTATCTGCTGGCCCGGTGCGACCACTCACTTCTCGGGGGCCTTAGGGGAATGGTCGGCCGCACTGGCAGGCGGCTGAATCGCGTAGCGGGTCCCCCTCGCTATGGCGGCAGACGTAGCGCTCGTTGCGCCCGTCCTCGCCAGCCAGGAGATCCATCGGTCCCTCCGCACGCCGGGCATTGCTTCCGGATCTGATGGAGGACTGCCATGTGAATTGTCCCTGCCGACAGCGAGCTTACTCGCGCCAGATCGGCTGTTACAGGCACCTCGCAGCACATTCCGCGCAAGGCCACTGCTCGCCCGCCTTGACGTCCGAGCCGCCGATGTACTTAAGTGCATCCTGGTAGCGTTGAGTTGGGGCACACCATGGATGTTGAGTGCTACAGGAGCTTTGCATAACGGGCCCGCGATCTGGCCGGTAAGGCCGACCCGTTCACGCGAAAGCGGCTTCTGGTGCTGGCCGCGAAATACGGCCAAGCTCGGCAAGCCTTCGTCGGCCAGGCGCAATCTTCAACGCACGCTACCGCTGCCCCGCACCGTGCCAGCCGTGAGCGCCATCTCCGATGCCGGCGAGGCTTGACGAAGACCGCCGGCAGCGGCAGCAAACATCACCGCTCCAGGGCGCTGGATTTTCCAGGGACGGTACACGAACTACATCGGGAAAGGATGCGCACCCAAGCCGGAGTGAGCACCCGGATCTCACCAGTCGATCGCCCTCACCGCACTTCGGAAGCACTGCGGCCGCCGAGCAGCTTGCCGGTGGAGGCATTCACGAAGTGGACCGAGGAGCATGCCAGACAAACGACCGGCAGATGAGTGTCGGGACCGATCTGCTCCAGTGCCGCCAGCAGGTGCTGCACGTTCATGCCCGTGCGTGGGCACCTGAAAAGTACTGTGTCGTCCGTGAAGAACCCTGAATTCAGGCTGGATTGATTTGGGGTCGGGCGAAGAGGATGGCCAGGATTTGCCACAACGAGAGCCTGAGCCAGCAGAT
>NZ_JADPKH010000042.1:0-46604 GCF_023073835.1 Bradyrhizobium sp. 153
GATGCCGGCCTCGATCGCCATCCGTCCGCCGAACGGCTTCAAGCCGGTGTAGCTGAGATAGGCGTTCTCGACCCCGGAGACGCCACCGCCCGGAAGGGAGCCCGGCGCCGCGCCGCCAAATCCATCGGACGAGCCGCCGAAGTCGTAGACCAGCGCGAAGTTCCAGTCGTTGAAGAACTTGCCGGTGAGGCCGATGCGCGCGCGGCGAACGTTCTGGCCGCTGTCAAGCTTCTGCGGCACGGTCGCCGCGGTGTTCGGACGATAATCGTCGCCGCCGACATCCCAATGCACACGGCTGGTGATGGCGACGCAGTTGGCCTGGTCGGCGGTGCAGATGGTCGGCCGGTTGTTTGGCATCGTCACGACGACACCGGATGCCGGCGCCGGTCCCTTGACGGGTATCGCCGCGTGGGCATTGGCGACCGCGGCCTTTGCCTCCGAGCGCGCCTCGGCCTTAGCCTCAGCCTTTGCTTCGGCTTTGGCCTTCGCCGTGGCCGCCGTATTGGCCGCGGTCTGACTCTGGAGCTTGTCGAGCTTCTGCTCCAGCAGTTTCAATTGCTGCTTCAGCAGTGCGATCTCCTGCTCGCTGCTGCTCGCCGATTGGGCCTGGGCCTGTGAGGATGCCAATGCGGCGGCGAGACTTAGAGCAACGGCTGCGTATGGTTTCCTGATCATGCTGAAATCTCTTCCTTAATCGTGGGCTCTGTTCTAATTGCAATGAACTTTCGGGTGGCTGCTGCCGCTCATGCAAGAATGCGCGGAGGCGAACAAGCCTGAAGCGCCGTTTTATGCTTCGTATCGCCTCTTGGGGCGTGTCGACTAAGGCACCCCTTAACTCGACCCGCCGAAGGCAAAATGGCTCGGGGCATTCATTTGAGCCCGCGCTCCGCGATGGCTTGTTCTTCGGCAGCTTTTCGGATGCAACGTCCGCTGGCGGTGAAAATCGCATTCGTTACCGCCGGTGCGATGATCGCAGTCCGCCGCCTCGCCGAGGCTCCGGGATTTTCCCTGCTTGGTACCATCTGGGTCTCGATGCGCGGAACCTCGTCAATCCGCATGGGCGGATAAGTATCGAAGTTGGACTGCTCGACCCGGCCGTCTTTGATCGTGATCGCCCCGCGCAACGCCGCGGTCAGGCCGAAGGTGATTCCGCTCTGCACCTGCGCGTCGATCATGCCGGGATGAACCGGCAGTCCACCGCGCAGACTACGCGCTCGACACGGACATTGCCCTTGGCATCGACCGCGACTTCGGCACCTGCGGACAGATAGCGGCCAAACGCAAATTGCAGCGTCGGCCGTATGCCGCTTGCCGTTTACCTTGAGAACATATGGCATTCTGCACCAGTCAAACCTTGGCGTACATCGGCCGCTCCGGAATAAACTCAGATCGCTAGGGACACGTTCTACTCGATGGCTGGCGCCATCGGCACGGATCCGACGTGCTCAGCTCGCGACCAGGCGCCCCGGCGATTTCAGATACTTCGTTGTGATTGCATCGGCCGCCCAATAGGCCAGAGCTCCGACAGTGCCCGTTGGATTGTGCGACGGGTTTTGCGGAAAGGCGCCCGCGCCCATAACAAACACGTTGGGAACGTCCCAGCTTTGCAGATACCGGTTGACAGCGCTGGTTGTTGGATCGGCTCCCATAATGGTGCCGCCTGTCGTGTGCGTCGTCTGGTAAGGGACGATCGAATAAGGTGCCTTGCGATAATTGATGCCCATTTTGTCCGGGTTCATGTGTTTGGCGATATCGGCTGCACGATCGGTGCAGTACTTCGACATGTCCAGATCGTTTTTGCTGAAGTCGAACGTCATCCGCAGCAGGGGATTACCGAATCCGTCCTTATAGTTCGGATCGAGGTCAAGATAATTGCTGCGCTGGGCTGTGACGCTGCCGAAAGACGCGATCACGAAAGTTCGGTTATACCAGTGGGCAACCGATTGCTTCCAGCCTTTACCCCAGCGAGGCTCGCCGGGTGGCAGGTTACGGAAATCGATCGGCCGTTGCCCCTTGCTCTCGACACAGATGTAAGAACCGCCCACGAAGCCGAGCGGCCCATGATCGAAGTTGTCGTAGTTAAAATCGTCTATGATCATGGCGCACGCACCGGCGCCCATGAACGGGTTGAAGACTTTATCGTTGAAGTGCGCGGTGACGCTGCTGGACATCTGGTAGGCGTAATTGCGCCCAACGCCGCCTTTGCCGGTCTTGGGATCGTAGATGCGACCGATTCCCGAGAGCATCATCAGCCGTGCGTTATGCAGGCCAAATGCGCAGAGCAGTACCATATCGGCGGGCTGTTCGAACTCGCGACCTTGCGAGTCGATATAAGTAACGCCGGTTGCCTTTTTGCGGCCGGAGTCGAGATTGACCTTCGTGACATGAGAAAGCGTACGTAGCTCGAATCTAGGGTCTTTCAGCAGAAGTGGCAGAAGCGTCGATTGCGGGCTTGCTTTCGCTGACATTTCGCAACCGAAGCGTTCGCAGAACCCGCAGTATACGCAGGAGCCCATGTCCACCCCCTCGGGGTTCGTGTAGGCTTGCGTCACGTCTGACGACGGCTGAACATAGGGGTGAAATCCCATTTCCCGCGTAGCATCCTCGAACATCCTCATTTGAAAGCTGCGCTTCATCGCCGGATTTGGATATTCGCGCGCACGGGGCCCTTCGAACGGATTTCCGCCCTCCTGGATCACGCCTTTGAGGTTGCCGGCCTTCCCGGCGGTGCCGCAGAGATATTCGAAGCGGTCGTAGTAGGGCTCAAGCTCGTCGTACGTAACCGGCCAATCTTGTATCGTCATCTGGTCGGGAATGAATGTCTTGCCGTATCGCTCGCGATAATGGCTGCGGATCCTGAATTCGCTCGGCGCGAACCGATAGTGCTGGCCATTCCAGTGGACGCCTGCGCCGCCCACACCGTTTCCCGGCAGGAACGATCCCCAGCGCCTGATCGGCAGCGCCGTCTGGTCAACGTTGTTGCGGAACGTGAGAGTTTCGCGGGACGCGTCCTGCATCAGGTCGTGACGAATGGCGAAACGCAATTCGTCATGAATCATCGGTGCGGCAAAGTTCGGGATTGTGTCGCGCATCCCGCCGCGCTCGATCGCCAGCACGTTGAGTCCTGCTTTTGTCAGTTCCCTGGCCAGCACTGCCCCGGTCCAGCCAAAGCCCACAATGACTGCGTCGACGGGTTTCAACTTCGTCGCCATCGTAATTCTCCTTCGATCTGAGATCAGCTCAAGTCAGAAATGCTTTGACTTGGTTCGGTGTAGGGCTTGTTGTAAGTCGTATCGATCAGGTCGATGAAGTTACCGGTCGCCCCGCTATAGCCGATCATTTTCCACGCTGCCTTGTCGCGATTGCCGCCGTAAGCGGGATCGCTGAAGAAGCCTTCCATCACGTTCTGATAGAGCAGATCGAGGAAGAGGCCAGCGGGGAGCGGTCCTGAATCCGCTTTGCCTGTGCCGAGATCATTTAAGACCTCATCACGCTGACTTTCTGTGATCGATGAAAAGTCCTTGCCGTATGTCTTAGTGCAGTATGCGTTGATCGCGGGGATGGCGGCGCGATAAGCTTCCGCTGGAGAGAGGCGGACCTGCCACCCTTGTTGGGGCTCCCCGGGATGCCATGGACCTTGCATAAACATTTTACCGCCTTGCCCGAATCCGCCTGCCAATTGCTGATCGATGAAATAGGCAATGCCCAGATCGACGCCGCGGGCCGTCAAGTCATCCGCCGGAATCATATGATTGACTGCTGCCTCCACCCAGGCGGCCTCGTCGGGATTGAGGAACGTATAAGAGCGCTTCTCTGGTGGTGCCGAAGTTGGCGACTCTGCGGGTGAGGATGCTTGAGCAGTCTGCTTCCCTCCCATTTGCATCGCATGCTCTGCTGATGCGGGTTGTGGGGCTACTGATCCGCCAGTTACGCCGACGACTCCAATGACGCCCGCTCCAACAACGAATTCACGACGTTTAATGGTCATGGCTGACCTCGCCTTTCAAGTTGTGACGGCCCGAGTCGGCCGAGAGGAAGAACCATGATTTGGCGCAGCGGCGTGAAATCGCCCTCTTCGTCCCCTGCGCCAGCATAGGTGTCCGTAGGTCCAGTGGATTGCCGGTGTGCGAGCACTCGTCGCCGGTCAGACGGGACGTGGCGGCCCCAACGGCGAGAAAGAGCTTCTTCTTGTCGCGGGTGATGCCCTGCACGGTCAGCCCGACGGATCGGGACATCCAGAATGGCCTCGACATTGTCGTTCTCCAACCAGCGCCGCACGGTTGTCGAACCGGTGTCAGCCTTGTTCTGGTGATCTCTGGCCACGATCTCGATCGGCCGCCCCAGGACCTTGCTCTTAAAATCGCCCACCGTCATTCGCGCTGCGACGACGCAGCCTCGGCCGCCATTGTCGGCATAGAGCGACGACATGTCAGTGAGCACGCCAAGGCTGATCGGTCCGTTCTGTGCGGTGGCAGACTTTGCGAACGTCACGAGCGCCAGCGCCAGCCCGAGCGACTTGTGCGTGCCGCTTCGGGCCGATCCCACCGAGACATGCATCCTTTTCCCCCAACCCCAGTACTGTCATCTTGGCCAGAATGGCGCGTCGGGGAAGTGAAAGTCTTGCAGGGTGGTCCTGAACCACCTTCATGTAAGACCGTCCACTATCGCCACGGCCCTACTTTTTGGCGATCAGATGGGTTGCTCCGCCGAACGTAGAGATCAACCGGCATAACCCTGCCGGAACGAACAACCGGCCGCTCCGGCATTCAGATCTGGTGTCGTCAACTTAGATTAGGTTAGGGCGCGGACTCACGCGCGGCCAGCCATCGGCGGAGAGATGCGAGTTGGACGAACGCAAGGTAGTTTCCTGCAAGCCTGTCGTAGGGCGTCGCCACCCGACGGCACTGATTGATCCGGTTGAAGAACCGTTCGACGAGGTTGCGAGCGCGATAGAGGTACGGGCTAAAGCAGATCGGATCGCTGCGATTGCTTTTCGGCGGGATGTTGGCCCATGCGCCCCTCTTCATAGCAAGCTCTCTGATCCAGTCTGAGTCATTGCCACGGTCAGCAAGCAGCATTGACCCGGACTTCAGTCGAGACAGCAGTTTTCCGGCAGGTCGAATGCGTGGGCAGGACCGGGGCAGTCCATTAATAATCGGCGAGTTCGGAGCGCATTTTGTGAGTTTGAGTCACGGGACTCGCGCCAGACGCAATGATTCCGGGCCAGCCCTGAAACCGCCGAAAATGACCTTGGCGGAGTTGAACGCGGGACGGCGTCACTGCAACTTTACTTACGTTATTCTCGAACAATGGCTATTTCCATTTGGCGAGGAATGTCCTTGATATCCGTTCCTGCTGTCACGCCTGGCCGCCGAATTTCGATGACGTCCGTTTTTGAGGAGACCTCTCGTCTCGGGTCGGATGGAAACCACGCTTGGGTCGCTCTTGCTGACTCCAGACAAGAGGCGACAGCCGGTATGTATGGTGGTTGGACAGCAGCCTTCTTGCTCAGGGCAGTCTTGAGCGATGCAATCGATCAAGGTAGTCCCTCGACGCTGAATGTTCATTTTATCAAGGCAATCACATCAGGGCGCGAGAACAAACTCCGCACGGAAAATATCGACGGTAGTCGCTCCCTCTCGATTTGGCAGGCCGAAGTTCAAGTCGTTGGAACCGAAGGCGTTGCGGCGATTGCTGCCGTGATTTCGTCAAAGCGTCGCGAAAGCCACAACTTCCCGGACATGTACATGCCCTCGGCGCCGCCTCCAGAACTCTTGGCGAAGGTGCAGGTGCCCGGCACAATTCAACACATATCGGCCCTGCCGCGGTTGGCCTCCGTTCAATCAGCCGGATACCCGGTCATTGGTTTGGCTGAGAGATCGCTCCAGCCGTCCGCGGGACGCCCTTCACCTAGCCTATCATTCTGTTAACTCCCTACCTCGGACATGGTACCTAAGACCGGAGGCCGGGCCTTATTCGACGATTACGATGTCGACCTATTTTCATGCTACTCAGCAAGACTGGGCAACAGCAGGGGACGACTATATCCTGATCGACGCGTTCGGCACACGCGCGGAATCGTGAACGCTTGGTGTTCGCGCCAACATGTGGAGCCGTGGCAGCGTCGGCTTGCGACGACGAAGCAATTGGGTTGGTTTAGATTCGGCCCGGCCGTCATATGAGCCGTTGGTTGAGCCGAGACGACCACCTAGTTTTGGGACCCCGGGTTTTCGTCGCGGTCGGAAGGAATGATCTTGGCAGGTTCGTCGTATCCGGAGCGGCTGCTGTAAAAGAGAAGAGTCATCAATCCAGCCCCGACGATCAGAGAAAAGAGTACACCAATTGCCATCGCAAGGTATCCTGAGGGAGGAACACCTGCTTCTGCTGCTGACGACCATCCCAGATACGCAAGCACCGTCGCAACAGCCAACAAGGCCAACAGGATGCTGATCAGCACGTAGCCACCGATGCTTATGGTTCGGACATTGGAAGCGATGTCCCGCCAGATCGAACCCCACCTGATGATCCAGATCTTCATCATGCTGAGCCTTTCCTGAAGCAATGAGATATGCCTCAGCAGCCTCTGGTGGATGGATCACAGCTAATGCTTCAGTGCTGCAAGTCCCGCCTGTGCAATCTGAACATCATGATCCGGGGTATCGAAGCTTGCGCCAATGCCGCCGACGACCTGCCCATCGACGACGATCGGCAGACCGCCCTTCATTTCGGTGAAATCGCGCGCAGTAGTTGCCGCAAAACGACCCTGATTGATTGCATTCTCGAGCGCTTCGGTCGGCTTTTTGAAGAGCGCGGCAGTTCGCGCTTTTCCCGGCGCTAATTCCACGCTAGCAACGTAGGCGGCGTTGTCCATTCGCAGCAATAGGATAGGCCAGCCGCCATCATCGACAACCGCGATTACGCCGGCCAGTCGATTCCGCTCCGCTTCTGCTTTGGCGGCTGCAACGATCTTCTCCGCGGCAGCTAAAGTGAGGACTTTCTTGTCCACGAATTGAGCCGTTGCAGCATGGGGCTGAAGGGCGAGCGCAACCAGGGTGGTCAATAACATAAGTCGGCCGAGCTTCTGCATGGACATAGTCTCCTTAGACCGTGTGCGCGAATCCAACGCGATGCATACTAAGAGTCGGAAAGCCTCTGCGGGCTAGATCCTTAATCGGAGGTGGTATTCCAAGGGCGATGCGATATGGGTCGCAATGCGTCATCTCCTACAGCTAGTATTGACAGTTTTAAAGCTCTCTAGAAGTGCAGCGATTTCACTCATCGAATGAACACTATGCACTATGACGTTTGGGGAGCGAAACGAAACTGCCCGCCCGACTGGACTGCCGACGCAGTGGGACCAATCCGATTGTCGAAACACCATTGTAATGCCGCAATGACTTTGATGTTGCACACTTGGGGTTCGGCATGCCCTGCGGGACCGATTGAGTAAAGCGCAAAGAGGAGTCGCCCTCTCTCACGATCTAACGGTTAGCCGAACCGAGAAACGCGCTATCGATCACGTCACCTATCGGCTGCCACAAGCTGCCGTCAAACTGCACAAGTCGCACTTTCTTGATCGGCCTAAAGTCATTTGGACCGGTACTGATCTCAATTCCCGGGAGCGTGACTGAACTCTGAAAATCCTTCAAGGACGTGGCCTGTCGCATGATGTTCTCATGTGAGAGATTATCGCCACACTGTTCCAGCACTTGGGACAGCGTTTCGGCAGCAGCATAACCAAAAACAACGTTGCGATCTTGCCTGTCGCCATCGGAATAGTACTTGTCCATGAACGCTGAGAATCGCTTGAGTCCCTCGTCATCTTTCCATGCCGGATCGGCTACATCTTTCAGGAACGACGTAGAGACGACTCCCGCCGTGTTCTGCACGCCAGCCTGCGTGAGAGCGCGCAGGGCGGGCGCGGCGACGTTGGTGAGGATGACGACTGGGTACCAATTGATGTCCACCAACCTCCGCATCACGAGTTCAGCCGGTTTCGGCGAACCCGCGAAAACTAAAACCCCTGCCCCCGATGCTCTCAGAAGATCAATCTGCCTATCGATCGATTTGTCCGACATGTCGAAGGTACTGTCGGCTACGATCATGCGCGCCCAGTCCGCCATACCTTCCTTCAGACCTATCAACAGATCGCGGCCGAACTGATCGTTCTGCCAGAGCACGGCCAGCTTACGGTCCGGATAAAACGCCTGCACATAATTCGCATAGATGCGCCCCTCCGTGTGAAACGAAGGCTGCCAGCCGATTGTCCATGGAAACTCATCCGGTTTATTCCACTCTTCGTCGCCGGAAGCGACGAACAGTTGCGGTATCTTGTTCTCGTTTAGGTAAGATCGTACGGCGAAATTGCCCGGTGTTCCGAACGAACCAAAAATCAGCAGGGCATGGTCTTCGTCGATCAGCCGGCGAGTCTGCTCCAACGCCTTCCGCGGATTCGAGCCGTCGTCACGCGTGATGAACTTCACCTTCCGACCATTGATGCCCCCGTGATCGTTGATCATATTGAAATACGCAGATTCGCTCTTTCCAATGGAGGAAAAGTCCGTCAAGGGACCGCTATACGGCATGATGTTGCCGATGCGGATTTCTCTGTCTCCCGCGTCTTTCGTCTCCGATTCAGCGAAAGAGAGCATTGGTACGATAAGCAGCGATGCTGCCAACGCGGTCTTCAGCATCATGCGCATCTGGTAGGCTCCCCTCACGAGATCACTTGCATTTGGCGTCGCAACTCTCAAATCAAAACTTCAGCATGGCCTCAATGCCTACGAAATGCGCCGTCTTGGATGGGCCCGTATCCCGTATGAACTGCCCAGGCACGAATACCGAGTAGGACAGCGCCGCGCCGAACCAAGGGACGGGCTGCCAGCCCAGGATTATATCGGCTTGCGTTCCGATGTAGCGTGAGCGGCTGTTATCCGACGGTCGCACGAGGTCACCGCCGGGACCGTAGATTCCGTCACCAAGACTTTCACGCCAATAGAAGACTGTTGCCAGATCGAGGGTCCAATGCTGGTCCAATTGAAGGGTGAGCGTCGGGTGAGCATTGATCAGGTTGTATGGCCCGAGCAGGCCGATCTCGCCGAAATATTTTCCCTTGGGGAACAGTGGATTGAAGGTCTCAAGGGTGGAGTCATTTGGATTGCGGTCACCGCTGATGATGTTGGCCCGCAGGCCAAGCCGCGGGCTGAAGGTGACGCCGGCGAACGTGTAGCCCGTATCAGAGGCAATCGACCAGGCGCGAATATCTCCGTGACCGAAATGGCCAAACTGAGCCATGCCTTCGAAATTCCAGTCCCATCCCTCCGCGGCGCCGAAGATGCGACTGCCAATAGTGTGTCGCTCTTCGTCTCCGCGCCCCTGATTGAATTCTGCGGCGGCATTGCGGTAACCGATGTAGTAGAGGTCAAGCCCCGGTTTGGAGCTGATCTCGGTCAGTTGGCCAGTAGCATAGATCGACCAGAGCGAGCGTTCCGGATCGAAGCGGTCATTGAAGCTGCCGACCAGGTTTCGGACCGGTCGCGCGTATAGAGCGTCCAACCGCCACGGAGAAGATTGAATCGACGCCAATGCCGTGTCAAAGGAACGAAGCACGTTCGGGCCGTACCGCAAGCTGATCAACCGCTCAGTGCCATAAGACAGAAGTTGTCGCCCTCCCCGCAAGGTAAGATCAGTGCCGCTCGCCAATGGCAGCTTGATATCCGCGAAGCCCTGTAGCAGTTCTGTCCCGGTTGCGTCGATGCCGCCGACCATTTCCTTATCCGTGACCCACGCGCCAATCACCTGGCTGAACAGACGCAGGTTTGGGCCCAAATGCAGGTCCGCATATGGCAGCATCCGGTACCACTGATACTGGTTGACTGGACTCTCGCCCCAGTTGAAGTTGCGATACGCCTCCTCCCTGAACCGAAGCTCCAGGCCGAGCGTGAGGTCGGCATCATCGCCGAAGTCGAGCGGAATGTACTTGTATGGCTCCCACCAGGCTCCCGTTCGCTTTGCCGGATCTCGCAAATAGGAATAGTCCTCGTCATAGCGCAGGAGCGTCGTCTTCAGCGGTACGACATTCGATTTTTCCGTTCCAGCGACTTCTGCTGACAGCGTTTTCGCAGGTAGCGCGACGACAACCGCAACGAAGATGGCCGTCGCCGCGAGGACCGCGCCCACGGGGGCGGCCCTATCGACTAACTTTCCGGCCCCGAAAACTACAGAACAGTTAGCGTCTTCGATAGCGTCGATCTGCATCTTCGAATCTGTCCGCAAATTGGAAACAGACTGGAACGGTTAGATTTTCGATCCTTCTTTCAGCGTCGGTTCCGCCAATCGAGCAAGCAGCGAAATTCCGGCCAATAGCGGAGGCACCAAGAAACACCAAACGTTATAGTGCGCGTACAAGAGAGCGGCGGCGGCGCAGCCGACGGCAAAGACGATGACGTTCTTGGACATCATTGCGACGCGCGACCTGATTTGGGTAGTTGCAACGTTGTCCCTGGCGTAGATCATATCCGCAAGGTCGATCATGATCTGCGTGGTCGTTCCGGTCATCAGGGTAGAGGGAGGTGCGCTTCCAAGATAAAGCCGATGCACGGCGTTCTGGACCGCCATCGCCGCAACGAGCACCATTCCGGTAATTACCGCCTGCCAAGCGTCCCCGTCCTGGAACGGTCCAAACTCGATCGCGAGCACAGCGCCGATGATTAGCAGGAGAAGCTTGAGGCTGAGCATGGCTTCGAAGACCAAGCTCGAGCGCGGCGTTAATGCCGAGCTGAGTAGGCGGACAGCCATGACGACCGCACAGAAGACCGGAAGGGCCAGGAGTTTCGCAACGGCTCCCGATGTGCCGAGAACCAGCGACGCGCCAAGAGTCACAAAATTGCCGGTCACATGGGCTGTGAAGAGACCTTGCAATGCGAGAAAGCCCGCCGTGTCGACATAGCCTGCGGTGATGCTCAAGAGAAAAGGCACGATCATGGCGTTTCGACTCGACATCTGGGGCACTACCATCCGCGTTTGATCTCTACGCCTACGTAAGTTGAGTTGTGGCCGCCGGCGTTGCGCAATGCATCTCCGATCTTGAAGTGCACCGCCTCAACTGCAAATGAAGTCGCGCGATCTATGGACCAGTCGACTCGAAGCTGGCCGTAGCTTCCAGTATAGGCGCCTGGCCGGCCGGCGGTGTTCGGGACGGCGACATTGGGTTGAGTGTAGATCGCATCGGCCGCGGTCTGGCGCCACAAAGCCGCTGCCGCGAGCATGATCTTCACGGACGAACTCACTTGCAGGGACAGCGACGGCTTGATGTGGATCAAGTTGGTGTACCCGGTGTAACCAGCAAGCGTAAAGTAATAACCATTGGGAAAGAGCGGATTGAATGTGCCAAAGGTTCGCTTGGTGTTGCCGTCACCGGACGCCGCGTCGAGTTGGATACCTACTCTCGGACTCCATTTCACGTCGGCGAAGGTATAGCCAGCAATTGAGCCCACAGCCCAAGCCTTGATCGGCTCGATACCGATGCTTCCGGTCTGGCCCATTGCTTCGAAGTCGAAATCGAAATGATTGGCATTACCGTTCAGATGGACATCGAAAATGTCTCTGCGCTCCGCGCCGGAGGCATTTGCAAACCGCGCATTACCCTGGGTGAAATTGCCATAGTAACCAGCAATGAAGAGAGACTCAGAAAACTTATACTCCGTCCGCGCCAACCCGAAGGTCTGCGTAGTGACGCTGCTGTAATCATCGAATATCGTGTTATCGCGAACCTGAACCGGCAGGCTGTAGAGGGTGATGAACCGCCAAGCTCCAATCTCGTAGTCTGCCCAAGCGGCGTCGTAGGATTGCCGGATGTTGGGACCGTCGCGAACGGCTATGAAGCGCTGCAGGTCGAAGGCAAACTGCTGCCGTCCGGCCCTCAGCTTCAACGTTCCGCCTCCGACGGACTCGGTTAGAGCCACCCAACCCTGCTCAAGATCGAGTTTGTCCCGATCGACCGGCGTCAACTGAGTTTTCCAGGGCGCATAGGCGGCCTGAAATTGCACGAACGCCTGTAGTTCACTGCCTACGCGGAGATCGGCATTGAATTCGTTTCGGCTGATAACGTAATTCTGGCTGCGGTTCCCACCGGTGCCGAAATTCGCCGCGCTATTGGACTCGAACCGATCGCGGGTGCTCGCGCCGAATGAGAGGTACGTGTAAGGATCGACGCTGGACAACGGAATATATTTGAGCTCATCAAAGGGCTCACGCGTCACCCGAGGATTCGCCAGCACCGACCAGTCCTCCTGGTACCGGTTGAACATGATGGCGGGCCGCTGCGGCGCGGAAGGCTGAGACTTCTGATCATCCGCCCAGGCCATCTGAGACGCCGCAAGACACACTACGCATGTCGCCCATTCCCTGCCTAGAAACAATCGTCGCAGCGACAACGCCATCCCGCCCCCTCATTTTGGTACGGCTGCGTGAATCTCCGCAATATATCCGCCGGGAAATTGTACCATGGCTTCGAGCCGTCCATCAGAAGTATAGGGCTCGACAAGCACAGTGGCACCCGAAGCCTTGGCCTTGGTCAAAGTTCCCTGCAGGTCTTTCACCTCGTAACCGGTCAGCTCCCGCCCGTACGGGTAAGGCAGGTGGCCATCGGTGACGAACACCGTCATCTTTCCGAATATCGATTCAATGCGGATGCGCCTAAATGTATCTTTCGCTCGGCCGATCTCGACGCCGGCGGCGTGCTGATCGTCGGAAACAATCTTTCCATGTGAAAACCGCAAGAAGCTGCGGGTGAAGGCGTCAGCGCGGTCGGGAGAGACATAAACGCGGTTCTCGGGAATGGTCTCGAATGCCGCATAGGACGGCTTCGTGGTGTGCCAGTACAGCTGCATGTTCACGCCGCCTGGCCACTGGATCACCGCATCGCGTCCGATGGGATCCGGAAAGGCTGCCACCAGTACGTCCGCGCCAGCGTCCCGGGCCGCATCGATCGCCTGGTCGAGGTCCGTAACGAGATAGCCCGTTCGCTCGGCGCCGAACGGGTAAGGAATGGACGTTTTGAATCCGAACAGGGACACGGTGCCAACGGGCGTCTGAAGAAGCTGGGAAGTGGTGCTGCTCGGCGTGGGCGTTACGGTGGCAACGACCTGCTTCGTGCTCTGGCCTCCGAACGTAGAGATAAAGCTGGCCACGAACTTGTCCACGTCTTCCGGAGCGACATAGACATGTGTGGTGTCGTATTGCGCGCCGACGCCAACCTGTGGCGCGGCAAGCGCTCCCTGATCCCGCGCGATTGCCAGCGATGGGAATAGCAATGACCAGGCGAGGAGAATTTCAATTGCATGACGTTTGCCGATCATGGCACACCTCGAACACGGAGTTGAGCGCTCATTTCGAGCGCAAGGACATTATAGACACAAGCACCAGGCCGGCGATCAGGCCCAGATGCTCAAAGAAGGCGTTGAGGGCCATGAAGCGGTCATGGCCGGTCATGGTCCAGAAAGCGTTTGCGGTAAGCATGGCGACTGCAGTCAGCACGCCGAGGCCTCCGGCTCCCAGCCACACCCAGCGTCCAAGAATGACGAGTACGGAGCCGCCGAGTTCGACGATGATGGCCGCTGTTGCCCAAAGCCATGCCGGCTGGAGACCGAAATGCGCCTGCTCGGCAACTGCCCCCGGAAAATCGAGAGCTTTCTGACCTCCCCCAATCAAGAACGCGGAGACGAGAGCTATTCTGGCTGCCGCCGCAAGCCATGGCCAGGACAGGATTGTAGCGACCCATCTCGGCGTATCCGATTTGGCGAACATCTCACACGGCCCAGCAGGCGCAACCGAGCGCGCCCCAGAAGCTCTTGAAATCCGACACCGGCAGCTCGCCCGACCAAGCCCGCGCGTGGTCGTGACCGTGCACACCGCACAGATTGGCACAGCCGCACGACTGCATCGCGTTAGCTCTGATGGCGGTGGCCTTGCCGTCCGAACCGACCCAATTGCCGTACCCGCCGAAGCTGCGTACGGGCGACCAGTCCGGCATCGCCGGCGGAGGCAGCGTGTCATCGAGCGACTTGAAATCTCCGGCACCGTAGACGATGCGTCCGCCCACTATCGTGAGGTCGCTCGTCGTGTCGGCGATCTCGCTTTCGGCGCAAGAGAAAAAGTCCCGGTCGGGGACGGTCAGATCGGCGAGCTGTCCGACTGCAATCCGGCCCTTCTTGCCCTCCTCGTTCGAGAACCAGGTGACGTTCTCCGTCCACATCCTGAGTGCCGTCTCGCGGTCGAGGCAGTTTCGCTGCGGATATAGCCGGAGCCCACCGACCGTCATACCGGTCACCAACCAGGCCAGCGAGACCCAGGGATTGTAGGAGGCTACCCTCGTCGCGTCGGTACCTGCGGAGATCTTCACTCCCTTGTCGATGATCTTCTTGACCGGCGGTGTCGCCTCGGCGGCGCCGTAGCCGTAGCGCTCCACGAAATATTCGCCCTGGTAGGCCATCCGGTGCTGCACGGCGATACCGCCGCCGAGCGCGGCGATGCGGTCGATCGATGCCTCGGAAATTGTCTCGGCGTGGTCGAAGAACCAATGCAGGCGATCCAGCGGGATCTCCCGGTTGACCTTTTCGAATACGTCGAGCGCACGCGAGATGGTCTCATCATAGGTCGCATGAAGCCGCCAGGGCCAGTTGTTCTGAGCCAGGATACGAACGACCTCCTCGAGCTCGCCCTCCATCTCCGGCGGCATGTCAGGACGTGGCACGCGGAAGTCCTCGAAGTCGGCCGCCGAGAACACCAGCATTTCGCCTGCCCCGTTATGGCGGAAGTAGTCCGTGCCCTGCTTATAATTCGAGGTCTGGGTCCAGTTCAGGAAGTCCTGCTTCTCCCCCTTCGGCTTTTGTGTGAACAGGTTGTAGGCGAGCCGGATCGTGAGCAGCCCTTCGTCAGAGAGCTTTTGGATGACCGCATAGTCTTCCGGATAATTCTGGAAGCCGCCTCCAGCGTCGATCGCACCTGTCACGCCCAGGCGATTGAGTTCGCGCATGAAGTGACGGGTCGAATTGACCTGATATTCGAACGGCAGCTTCGGGCCTTTCGCCAGCGTGGCGTAGAGGATGTTGGCGTTGGGCTTGGCGAGCAGCAGACCGGTCGGATTGCCCATCGCATCGCGCGCGATTTCGCCACCCGGCGGCTCTGGCGTGTGCTTGGTGTAGCCGACGGCGCGTAGCGCTGCAGCGTTCAGCATGGCGCGATCATAAAGGTGCAGGATGAAGACAGGTGTGTCAGGTGCGACTGCGTTGAGCTCGTCGATGGTTGGCAATCGCTTCTCAGCGAACTGGTGCTCCGTGAAACCGCCCACCACCCTTACCCATTGTGGCGGCGGCGTGATTGCGACCTGCTTCTTCAGCATCGCCATTGCATCGGCGAGCGACCACACGCCGTCCCAGCGCAGTTCCATGTTGAAGTTGAGACCGCCGCGGATGATGTGGAGATGATTGTCGATCAGGCCCGGCAGCACGCGCCGCCCTTTCAGGTCGACGATCTTTGTCGAGGAACCAGCGAGCTTCATCACATCGCCGACGTGCCCCACCGCTGTAAACAGCCCGCCTTTTATCGCCACGGCACTCGCCGCCGGGTTCGAGCGATCAAGCGTCGCGAACAGACCGTGATGCAGGATTAGATCGGGTCCCTGGTTGCTCATGCTTGCTTCTCGCGATTCTTAAGCCCATCGATCGGACCGACCGTGCGTCGGCCGGGCAGCATGCCGAAAATGTGGGAATCGCAGCTCGAAAGATGGAATGCCTGGGAAAAGCTGGCGCCCCCTATGAGGAGCTTGGCGACGGGGACGACCTGCTCGCCAACCAGAATTCCCAAAAGTCCGACCAGCGCCACCAAAGGCGGCGCCGGTGAGCGTACGTTGAGGAGGTAATAGATCACGCCCACCAGCAGGCCCGCCGCCAAAGAGAGTACGTAAACCTTCATGAAGACCTCCTCATTTCGGTGTATCGCGGCTACCGCGAGCCGGCCTCAGATGCATGCTCACCAAGCGCCCATTTGGAGAAGCGAACCTGGATGCCATAAGGCGAGTGAGCTCGCAGGATGTCCATCACGCCCTCGTATGTCTCTTGCCGAGCCCAATCTTGTTGGAGCTCGAAAACAAGCTGCAGCGACGTGATGGGAATGGCTCCTGCCTGCACTAGCCGATCCATGGCGCGGTTATGCGCTTCTGCCGATAGATCCCCGCATGCGTCTGCAGGAACGAATATCTCAAAACCTTCCTTCAGCATGTCTAGAGCCGCGAACATTACGCAGGCTTCCGTCCAAAGCCCCGCAACAACGAACCTCTTTCGTCCGGTCTCTCGCACGGCTTTCCGGAAGGGTTCGTCAAGCCACGCGTTCATTGAAGTACGGTCGATCACCGGTTGCTTCGGGAAGAGCTCCGTGATCTCCGGCATGAACGGACCGGAGAACGTTTTTTCCGCTACGGTTGAAATGATTGTGGGAATGCCGAACAGCTTGGCGGCCTTTGCTACCACCTGCACATTATTGAAGGGCACCAAACGGTCGTGCGACTGGACCCCTTGGTACATTGCTGGCTGATAGTCGATCAGGGCGATGGCGCTGCTTTGCGGTGTGAGCATATCGAGCTTCGGCATTCCGGTTCTCCTAGGTTGAAGGATGCATATTTCGCTTTGCGCGGGGCCAAACGAACGCGTGCGGAGCGCTGACCTGCGCTGAGCACGGGTCGCATCACCGACTCGCGCTAAAATCGAAGGTCCAGTCAAAGTGCCTTGCGGCGAATCATCGAACGAAGGGGAAGGTACGATTCTTCACTAAAGTGCTCTATCGCACGATCGGTTTGACTTCCTACACTATAGGAGCGGCCATACTATACGATGGTGCTAGGCACACGGTGTTCCGTGTTTCCATAACAAGTGCGCCCAACTTGAGTTGCGGTAGTCGACTAAATCGCATGCTCCACCAGCAGTCGCAGATCATTCGCTCGGTTGACTGGCCCATAAGCAAAGGGCACCGTTATATGTTCGAGTGGACCGTGAGGAGTTGAAACTTGCGCCCAGAGCGATACACCATTGTATAGTCGAAAACGTTTCAGCCTGCCCCTATAGTTGTGAAGCTGCTCAAGCACGCGTAGAGGGGCAACTCTGCTATTCCGCCACACTTGCTCACAGCGAGAGGCTGCAGGTGCGAATGAAGCGACATCTGATTGCGGTCATAGACGACGATGAGGACGTTCGCGACGCCATTCGAGGATTGATGCGGTCGGTGGGGTTCGCGGCTGAAGCATTCTCTTCGGCGCAAGAGTTCTTGCGTTCAAAGCAATTCTCAAAGACGGCCTGCTTGATCACGGATGTCAACATGCCGGCGATGAGTGGCATCGATCTCTGCCGCCACCTTTCCGGAGCCGGCGCCGCCATTCCAACCATTTTGATAACCGCCTATCCGGACGACGACGTTCGTTCGTTTGCCGAAGCAACTGGTATTATTGCATATCTTGTGAAGCCCTTTTCGCAGGAGGATCTGCTTGACGGGATCCGCATGGCTTTGGACGGGACAGCTTAAGTCGCCCGTTTCAGATGCGTTGCAAGTCGCACAAAAAGCGCCTTCTCATCCTGGTCCCCTCGTTGGGGTCGTATCGGGTAGGTCAAGACGGACGACCTAAACCGGCTGCACGCAGGCCAGTTTTCCCTCCGTGCAAAGTGCGCTAAGCTTCTCCGTTGGCCAATTTTACGGACAAGAGGCGATGAAAGAAGGATCAGACGAGCTGACTGTAATCGTGGTCGACGACAATCCAGAAGTGCGAAGTAGTCTGGGTACGCTCCTTCGGTCGGTCGGTTTTCGTTTTGTATCATTTTGTTCGGCAGCGGATTTCTTCAGCGCCGCTTTGCCGGGTGGGCCTACTTGCCTGGTTCTCGATGTCCGAATGCCCGGGCAAAGCGGGTTGGACTTGCAACGGGAGCTTTGCGCCGGCCCAAATAGGCAATTGCCCATTATCTTCATCACGGCGCACGGCGATATCCCGATGTCTGTCCGCGCTATGAAGGCGGGTGCTATCGAGTTCCTTACAAAGCCGTTTCGGGATCAGGATTTGCTTGATGCCATCGCCGTTGGTCACGCGAGTGACCGGATTTGGCTTGACCGTGAACGGGAGCTTTCAGAACTCCGAATTCGCTACGAAAGTCTCACACCTCGCGAACAAGAGGTGATGGGATTTGTGGTGAGCGGGCGGCTCAACAAGCAGATCGCCGCAGATCTCAGCATAAGCGAGATTACTGTGAAGGTCCACCGGGGTCAGGTGATGCGGAAGATGCGTGCTGCGTCACTGCCGGAGCTTGCTCGCATGTCGGACAGGCTACAACTAACCCAACCAATCCCTGTGCGCCTCCGGCGAGTTCAATAAAATCAGCCCCCCAAGCTTCGGGGTGCAGTTCTCGGCAGTCATCTCAGGATCGCTTGTTCAGCCACGTTGCGTTGGAGCACTGACGCGCGTTTTCTGCTCATTCGACGGGAAGCTCGACGTGGAAAATGGTGGTGCCCTCCCCGCGGGAAAACCAGAGTCTTCCCCGATGAGCAGCAATAATGGATCGGCAAATCGCAAGCCCCATCCCCATTCCCTCGGGCTTGGTGGTGAAAAATGGCTCGAACAGCCGATCGCCGTCTGCGGAATCGATGCCGCTGCCGCGGTCTTCGACCTCAATAAGAACATGTCGGTCCTCAACGCGCCATTTGGTCCGGAGAGATAGCACGCGGGTCGATTCAATGGCTGCCATGGCTTGGATGCCGTTCGTGAGCAGGTTGATAACGACCTGCTTTAACTGAACTCTATCGGCCCGAATGGGGGGTAATCCGTCCCCCATTTGAAGTTGAAGCAGTACATGATGCTCCACGAGTTCGCCTCGAATAAGAAGTAGAACTTCTTGGATCATTTCAAAGAGGTCGAAGGTCGTATGTTCCGGCTTCGCTTTCTTTGACATTGAGCGGACATGATGCACGATCTCGGCTGCGGAGTCCGCACACCTGATCATCCTACGAAGGCCCTGGCGCGCCTCCTCCAAGTTAGGTGTGCGGTGATCGAGCCAGCGAACAGAAGCCTCACCAGTGGTCTTTATCGCAGATAGTGGCTGGATGATCTCGTGCGTGATCGATGCCAATTCTCCCAGGGACGCCATCCGTGTGACGCGCGCAAGTTCGCGCTGAGCCTCTTGCAAAGCAGCGTCGGCCTCCCTCGCGAGCGTCACATCCATGACCGCGCAAATGCTACCGAGTGGCGATGTTGTGGTTCCACCGGGAGGGTGAATTCTGCGCACATATCGGATCGAGCCATCCGCCATGACTAAACGGACGTCAAATTCCTCTTCTGGCTCGCCAGCCATCGCCCGCTCAATCGAACGATGCATTAGCCATCGATCGTCCGGGTGGATCCGTTGTCCAATGAGTTCGACCGCCGGCTTGTCTTTTGGATCAAAACCGAAAATTCGTGCTCCCTCTTCGGACCAGAAGACCTCGCCCGTCGAGAAGTCCAAGCCCATACTTCCACAGTGGGTTACCCGCTGTGTTTCGTCCAGAATTGCCTTGCTCCGGACTAGATCGTGTTCGATTCGCTTACGATCTTCGATGTCAGTACTAGCTCCGCACCATCCGACGATCTGTCCGGCTTCGCCCCGCAAGGGCGTGTAGCGGACGAGAAACCAGCGATGTGCACCGTCTGCTCCCTTCAGTCGAACGTCGACTTCACCAGCTTGGCAACTACCTCGCCAAACGTCCCTTAGGCGTTCCTGATCGTCTGGGTGGACCGCCAACTCCCATATCGGCCCACGAGCTTGATCCGCTGACAAGCCGGTATACTCAAACCAGCGTCGATTTAAGAATTCAGCGGACCCAGCCACCGAGGTCCGCCAGATCAGCATTGGGACGGCGTCGACTAGACCGCTCATTTCATTGTCCAGTGCTGAGTGCTCTGGTTCATGCGCCCCTTCGTCGACCGCCACTCTCGACATGGAGCGCCGCGGCATTGGCAACTGCGATGGACGGCTTAGTTCAGGTCGCTCGATCATTCGGCTGGCTCAACTTACCATTTTCTTTTTTGAACGAATACCACAACCATCGCGCATGCGTCACCAGAAACCGAGTAGCGGTGGCGATGGGCTTTAAATCGGCACCTAGCGTCAAACGAAAAGATGCCATGAAGACCTTGAGCTTTCATGCCGTACCAAGGCCGAAGGCTTGGGTATAGGCGCCGCGATAACGAGGACCGATCAACGCGAGCATGACCACCTAGAACAGCCGGCTAACAGCAGGAGATCGCTGCTGCGCGGCTGCCCCGAAGAGTGGCGCGAAGCGGATCTCGCAGCACATCCGCGTTGGGCCATGTGTGGACGGCTCCGGGTTGGCAAGAAGAATCTTCATTTTGCAGCATTGGTCGGAGCAGCCATGTGTTCGGCCTCTGAGTGCGGTACCCATGACCGCTGGCCATAATGCCTTCCGCGGATCAGGTCCCGATCAAAAGCACGCATTTAAAGATGCTATGGCCCAGGTGGGTTGTCCTGATCGCCGGATCAACCGGCACTGCATTACGTGCTGTTCGTCCTCCCAACCGTTACGTCACGCCGGCGGTGTCCGGCGCGATCTCGTTTACGCCGTGCGCGCGACCGGTTCCTTGTAGCGTTCGCTCCTGGCCATCATCGCCCACGTCATCCTGGCGAGCTTGTTGGCAAGCGCGATTGCGGCGACCTTGGTCGGTCGTCGCACCAGCAGTCCCGTAAGCCAGGGCCGATGGCCGGTACCATGGATTTTGGCGTAGCGGATCACGGCGAGCGGACCAGCCGTAAACAGTGCGCAAATAGCGATCACCTTGTTTGCTGATACTGCCAAGCTTGTCCTTGCCTCCGCTTGCGTTCTGCTTTGGCAACAGCCCAACCCAGGCCGAGAAGTCGTCCCGATCGGAAGGTCTTGGGATCCGCGATGCTGGTGACCAAAGCGATTGCCAGCGCCGGCCCGACACCAGGGATCGCGTCCAGCCGTTTGCTCGTCACGCTTGATCGATGCGAACACCACCAGGCGGTCATGAGACTGCACGCCCTGGTACATTGCCGGCTGATAGTCGATCAGGGCGATGGCGCTGTCTTGCGGTCATATCACGCTTGGGCATTTGAGGTCTCCTGAGTTTGGCAGATGCATCAGTTCGAGGCGGCATGTAATCGATGCTCTTCGTGCCGTAGCTGGAAGTGAAAGGATTTCATCTAGTCGATGAACCCGCTGCATTTACTCCAAGCGTTGTGTCGACAGAGCCGAGACTGGCCTGCCGCCTGCGGCTGCAACCTCCAAAACGGCTGACGATACCCCGAGCTTTAGGCGCCGAGCGCCTTCCAGTATTCCGGACCCGTTATTGTGCGCCGCGACGATAGTTGTATCGGTAATGGCCAACGGCTTCGAATCTTCGAACAGGACCGTCACCGGCTGAAGTGTGCACGGTTGGTGGTTTTGCATGTTCATCCCAACCTACATCCCGTCACTTCATGGGAAGGGGTATAGTATCGGCACGGCGCTCATGTAAATTAGGCACTAACCCGCTACTAGGTCTCGGATCGGATACCGCACCGTGCAAAATGAAGCTCATCGTCCTGAACTCATCTATCCGCCAGAGCTGGAAATTTGGCCGTTCCCGGCGGATTGCCCAAATCGGGTGCTGATCGAAGAGATCGCCGACAAATGGACGATCTTGGTGATTGCGGCGCTCTCGCGAGGTCCGACGCGTTTCAATCAGCTCAAGCGCGCACTGGAGCCCATTACTCAGAAGTCATTGACTCAGACGCTCCGTCGCCTTGAGCGAAGTGGGATGGTTTCTCGAACGGTGGTTGATACCTCTCCTGTGGCGGTCGAATACGCCATCACCCCGCTCGGTCGCACTCTTGCGGGGCCGTTTTCCGCTCTAGACCGGTGGGCCGTCGCATACCAAGACCAGGTCGAGGGGGCCCGACAGCAATTCGACACGCAACGGGGAAACGCCCGCAAATAACGAAATCGTCGCTTGCGCGGAACGCAACCGCGGTGCGAAGCCAGATGCACTCGTAAGTGCGTCCAATGTGCTTGCTGCCCCCGAAATCTGGACCCCCAATAGTCCATTAGTTCGCAAGCGCGGCACTTCGCGTGCCTCACCGAACGCTCTAGCTTCCACGCCGGACAATGTTTAGACTCTGGACAAAGCCGAGATCGAATGGCGGACGCCAAACTGCACCGGATTCATCTTCCCGGTGAAATCATTTGATTTCGCCGGCCTCTTGAACTGGTAGAGCTCCCGGCCGGCGCCACATCGAGCTATCGAATCGATAACATCGATTTGGATAATGGATCGATTGATCCAAAATAATGCATTTTTGGTTCAGGATCGAAAAAAGGTCTCGATCGCGACAGCCTTCGTTGAATGATCTTCTTGACGCGACGCGGCTTACGAAATCAAGCCGGTACGCGACGTTCGGCAGTAAAGAGGACTTATTTCATCGGATCGTAGAACGATACTTGTCCAAACACGTGGAATTCGTCAAGCATGTGCGCTCGCCGAACGGGCGTTTCACGGGAGCAGATCGCCCGCTAGAATAGAGCGCCTCTCCGGCGAAGGTCAATCGTACCTTAGTGTTGGCTTCCGGAGCACAGGTGTCTTCGGCTCCCTCACGCTTCCGCGGCGAGCCGCTGCACCGATGAGCTTAGTACGGGTAGCGCGGGGTACGCAAACTCAAACAAGCGAGCCCGTAGCGGCTCGGTAGCTCGGCTCAATGTGGCGCGTAGCCACTCTTGCGGTGCATCACTCTCGTTACGCTCATGCCAGAGAACGCTAACGTCCTGCAAAGTCGTTTTGTATGGCAACTCGTGCATCGACAGTGGGTGCCTGCCGACTAACAACTTGGCGAGCGGCCGTGGCACGATAGCCGACAAGTCCGCCTCCTCCAGTAATGAGGGAAGCGCAAGGAAGTGAGGCAATGAGACAGCTATACGCGGGCTCCGCTTTGCCCCAGAAAAGGCCCGTTCGAAGGCTGCCCTATCGAACATTTCCGATCGCCGGGCCAGCCCACGTTCAGATACATAGCCATCGACAGCTCCCTCAAGCTCTCCATTCAACGAGACCACGGCTATGGCAAGGGTAGAGAACGCCTCGAGCGACGGCTTGCCTAGTTCCCTTGAAGGCCTCGTGATGAGGACATCATCGTATGCAAAGAGCGGGCTTGACTCGAAACGCGCAGGCACATCTGAGAAAGTACCGATTGCTGCATCAATCTGTCCGAGATCCATCTCCTCCGCCAGATCGATCCAACTATCCGGCCGAATTGCGAGATTAATCAGCGGCGCCTCCCGCCTTAAGACGGTGAGGAGATATGGCAGCATCACCATGGTGGCAAAATCGCTCATGGCAATAGTGAACCGCCTTGTCGAACTACTTGGCTCGAATTTGGGTGGATCGATCGCCCTCGTCAGTGATTTCCACGCTTGTTGTATCAAAGGGGCCATCGCAACCGAGCGCGCGGTCGGTAGCATCCCCGCGGAGGTGCGAACGAACAATTCGTCGTCGAGCAATTCCCTCAACCGGGCAAGAGCGTGACTAACGGCTGTAGGGCTGACACATATTCTCTTGCTGGCGCGCAGCACACTTCGTTCCTCCATGACTGCGTCGAACACGCGCAGAAGATTCAGATCAAATCTATTGAGGGACATGGTCATGGCCAAACTGCGAGAGATCATTACTCGTTGCGAAACTTAGGTCGGCTCAATTGCACCTTCGTGTGAACAATCCTTGTGCACGCTGGCAGAACTGAATCCCTTCAGATGAATCGTCGCGCAGCTCCCGGTGCGGTCGGCTGCGACCTGCGCCAGCATGAGCTCACATGTCTCCTAGTACCGTCTTGTGGTACCGCGCTCCGGAAGGAGCTAGGTCGCAGAAATGCTCGTTGAGCGATCGGGCGTCCGTTACCGCAGTCCGGCCCGCCGCGTGCGCTGACGCCTTCATGCCGCGTGTGCGGCGTCCCGAACAAAGCTCGACGTCACCTCGCCTGCTTCGCGACCTCCTGAGCCTTCTCGTAGCTCTCCGCTACCGCGGCGTAGTTGGGCGCCACCAGGCCGTACAACTTCGCGAGCTCTGCCGCTTCAGGGCGGGCCCACGTGCGGTGAAGCTCGGACAAAAGTGCATTCGTCGACGTCGGGATAACATGGCCTTGCACGAAGCGGGCAAGGGTCGTGCGTGACGCCAGTTCGCTCGGGTCGCCGGAGGCGTCAATAACCACATACACGTCGAACCCAGCTGCCCGGGCGTCCAGCGCCGGGAACATCACGCAAACGTTCGTCCAGACACCCGCCATCACCAACGTCTTTCGGCCGGTCGAGCGCACCTCTTCGACGAAGTCCGCGTTATCCCAGGCATTCACTTCACCCTTACGAGGCACAAACACGGCATGCGGCGCGTGCTTATGGATTTCCGGCATAAGCGGGCCGTTCGGTCCCTTCGGCTCAGATGCCGTCGTAATGACCGGGATCTTTAGCAACGACGCCAATTTCGCAATCATTTCGACGTTCCGCCGGAGGTCGGCGACGGCGATATCCTTTACTGTTTGGAACAGACCGGACTGGTGATCCAACAATAGGATCACTGTGTCGGCCGGGTCGATCAAGGCTTGCCCGCCACCAGTCGGCAGAACGCTTGACTTGCTCTTCGATGTATTCGCCATAACTTCTCCTTAGCTGCGGCAATGGTGTCCCACCGGACAAGCATCCTGGCTCGCCGGGGTCTACTCATAGGTTCGATTGAGGGCCGTCTCGCGGAATGCCAGTGCAACCCGAGATGGCGCACGCCTTTAGCCCTTCATGCAAAAAGAACGCTGTGCAGATCTCGCCAGCGATCTCGAGGATGGATGTGGAGCACAAAGCGACAGTCGTCGTTCACGGAATTGGTGAATGTTCACGTTCTTGCGCAAAACCACCGTCTTTGGTGTCGAACACAGGTTGAAACTGGCAGCACTTGATCAACGCCTATGGTAGAAATGTAACCCGGTGCTTCGTTGGCGAAAAAGAAGATCTATCCCGGGCACGCGTACGCCACGATGCGAAGCGATAATTGACCGGTGGGTACCGCTGTGGGCGAACGAGGATCGACAACCCCTGAGAGTGTATCGGCTGATTGGGGCATCGATCTAATTGCAATTGCATGGCCGGGGCGGACAGCTGGCCTATCGGCCGGTGTGTTCGCGGGCCAGAACGCTCAGAGACTCGAAGTTGCATCGCCTTCAGATCCGACAACACACATTCTCGCGGTATCGACTTGCGGCCACCATGCCACCTATGCCGTGGATGGCCGCGAAGTACATGAGGGAATGTTTGAGGCTGGCGCGGTTCAATTGGTTCAGGCAGGTCAAGCACCTGCGGCCATGCTGACGGGCGACTGGCGCGTCATCCACATTTACTTTCCATCCAGCGACCTCTGGCAACTCGGCGAGGACCTTGGACTCTCGGCGATAGACGCGCTGGGGCTAACCTTCACCCTACCCGATTTTGCCCGAGAGCCCGTGCTTGGTCGGATCGGACGCAGGCTCGAGCAGCGACTGCGGCGCGGCGATGTGCCTAGCCGCCTTGAGCTAGACGATATTTCTTTGAACGTCGGATGCCATCTCATTCGCACCTACGCAACGACAAAGCCCCCTCGCCGCCCGCGGCCCCGATCGCTTTCCAGACAAGAGGGCCAGCGCCTGTTGTCGCTTCTTGGCGACGCTCATGACCCCGGCCTCGACCAACTCGCCCGCGAGCTGGACAGGAGTTGGACGGAAGCCAGATTGGCCTTCCATGAAACCTTCTGCGCTACGCCGGACGAGATCCGCGGCATCCTGAGACGAGGCCGCAGGCCGTGAGTATGGCTGATCCGCCACAATGCTGAACAGCTGACGTAACAATACCAACCCAGACTCAGCATCGGGCTTACGAAGGAGCCACTTGCAAAGAACGACCTGATCTGCATCGAAGACGAGTACGCCAACGGCTTTGCCGCGATCGCAACAAACACCCATAAAGTAATCGACACCTCTCCCACTGTCCTAGTAGAAGGCGGCATCGTGGATGCCCGCCCCGTGAGTCACCCCCTGAGCTACGCCGACTACTACCGCTCAATATATCCGTTCGAACAACAGCACCGATCTGTTGGCGGACTTAACTTGTTTCGTTCACCGCGGCACCAAGCCGGTGAGTACGTCGAGTCCGCCCACGGAGTATCTCTTCAGATTAGCCGCACGCCTCGCGCGGGTCGGTCTGTCGTCGATCTCGGCGCGGGCCGTTTCAAAGCGGATCTGTCCGCACCAAACTATTTCGTCGCGCCTCCCGATCATCCTTGCACGTACGACCTTAACTCCAACATCGATCTTCTCGTCATTGAATTTTCGTCCAAGGTGTTTTGGGACGATCCCTGGCGCCTCCAAGACTGCGGCCCCCTGCATCATGGAGCACGCTATGACACGTTGCCGCTGCAACTCGCCGAGCAACTTTGGGAACTAAGCGCGCATGGATTGACGCAATTGGAGGCGGACAGCTTTGGCATGGCGCTAGCAACTTTGCTCGCGCGAGCCTCGCAACCCGCGCTTGGGGTGAAACCGGCGAAAGGCGGACTAGCACCGAAAGAATTGACGCTCCTCATTGAGTACATGAAGGGTCAACTCGCGAGTGACTTGTCGCTCGCCGAGCTTGCTGCACTTGTTTCTCGCTCTCCATATCATTTCGCTCGTGCCTTCAAGACCAGCACGGGAGTTCCGCCCCATCGGTATGTAATGATGCTTCGAATAGAACTCGCAAAGGAATTTCTGGTAGCAGGCCGCCTTAGCGTTACACAGGTCGCGCACGCTTGTGGCTTTGCGTCGTCGCAGCACCTAGCTACCGCGTTCCGCCGCATGGTCGGAACGACCCCGACGGAATATAGGCGCCAGAGCGAAATTTGATCACGCAATAACCACCGATTTACACCAGGTCTCGCCTTTCGTTAAGGCACTGAACACCACCAAATTTAGTTTGGCGCACGAGGTCGTGGCGCGGCGTAGCGCGGGAGCGCTCCCCTGACCCCGGGGTTTGTGATCTTCAGTGGCTAAAGCAGCCGCCGGCTTAGCCCAAATCCGGCTTCCGCCTTTTCGCGCGCTTTGGTACGCCGCCCTGCTCTATCGGTTTAACATCTGTCGGATATCCGCTCCACCCAGTTTAATCGAATGGGCAACAGATCAGATCCGTCGGGGAGCACGTATCGACCCTGCGCGAATCTAGCCGATAACCTTCGGAGATCATTTCGAACGCTGTTTCCTCCTTGATTTTAAAAAACAAATCTCCCTGTCTGACGGACAAATCCCGCCGGCATGCCCGCCCCATTTTGTCGGTCAGGAATCTACAGGAAAATTTCAGCCGCCGGCAGTGTTGGCGGCTCCGCCAACAATCGAAATCAATCGACTGATTACCGTTGCCTGCGTAGACAAGACTGCTAAAGCCGCTCCGATGCGATGTCCCTTCAAAACGGTCGTAGATCAGCAACACGCTGGTACTTCCTCTTCGCTCGCCTGTGCGCGACTCAGAATGGTCTGCCTCTACGCTACGTCGCAGTTTGACCCGGAGCGGACTGACTACCGCATCGCATACTTCGCGCGGATCGTGCCAAGACACTCGGCACGATCCGGAAGCGGAACGATAGTCGTTGGAGAGAGCTGAACCCTCCTCCTACCCAAGCTCTTACGACCGGACCTGAATGATCGTCTTGCCTTGGCGTCGCTCGGTCGAGTTGAAGGTGCCGACAGCATCGTCGAGGGACGATACCTTTCCGATGTTCGTCCGCAGCCTGCCGTCCCGCACCCTCTGGACGATCTCGTTCAATTGACCACGATCGACCTCCACGACGAAGTCGATGGTGCCAAACCCTCCAGCGGCTCGGCCTCCGCCGGGCCGACGACAGTCACCAGCGTCCCTCCGGCCCTGACGAGGGCTGCAGACTGCTTCTGGATGTCGCCGCCGATGACGTCGAAGGCGAGATCGACGCCACGGACGTCCTTGAGCGAATCGTTCTCCAGGTCGACGAATTCATTCGCGCCGAAGTCGAGGGCTTTCTGCCGGTCGGCCGCGCGTCCTATTCCGATGACATAGGCGCCGGTCGCGCGTGCGAGTTGAACCACAATGGAGCCGACCGCGCCCGCCGCACCATGCGCAAGCACGCTCTGGCCTGCCTGAAGACGGCCGTGCTGGAAAAGCCCCTGCCATGCCGTCAAGCCGGAGATCGGCAGGCTCGCGCCAACCGTGAAATCGACGTCACCCGGCAACGCCGCGAGATTGCGGGCCTCGATGGCAATGTACTCCGCGAGCGTGCCGTCCCGATACCAGTCGGCAAGGCCGAACACGCGCTGTCCCACCGACAGTCCCGTCGTGCCGTAGCCAACAGCCGCGACGATGCCGGCAAATTCGTGCCCGAGGACCGCCGGAGTTCTGTCCTGTTCGCGACGATCGGTCTACGTCGAGGGCCACTCCAATTCCGTCGGAACGAAGCCCGATGCGTGAACCTCCACGACGACGTCGTTTATGGCCGCGCGAGGTTCGGGCCGTTCCGCCAACTTCATGCCGGCAAGTCCGGCAGCCTGGTCCGTCACGATGATCGCTTTCATCTTGAATTCTCCTTCATGTGCTTAGTCTTTCTGAATCACTAGGCCCATTTGCTCAGATCGAGCCGGCGGGTGCCACCGCGGGAAAGTCCTGATCGGGATGGAAGACGTTATTGAAGAAGTTCATCAGCGAGTACACGGCCACAAGCGCGACGATCTCCATCGCGGGTCTTCACGTCGAGCGCCTTGCTCAAGGACCCGAGCAGAGCGGCCCATGCGTTGAACGCGATCGGGCTTTGCGCGAAGGTAGCCATCATGTTTGGCGTGAACCCGATGTTCCTAGTGAACGTATCGAGGGTCGGTTTCGAATCGGCCGTAAGCGCAGCGGACCTCGAGTTGGCCGGTAACGGTAATGATTTGCAGGAGATGACTCAACCAGTCGGCCTGAGACATGGGACCTCGAGAACGTGAATCGTCAGCGCAGGATTATCAATTTAGCGACGAATTCGGCGAAAGGCTTGGCTTTCCGTCCTCATTGATCGCGGCGATGAAGGCCGGGACGCTCACTTGCTGATTGTCTCCATATCGCCGTGAGTTCAGTCATCATCAATACCCACTTTGGAGATGGGGGCTCAGGACACGTGCAGGAGGTCCGGTGGCGCGCTGCATGACGACCGGGTTCCTTCCCACCGGCAGCAACTTCCCCTGCCGATGTTCAAGCTGCTTGAACGCCCTCGAGATCGTTCGGCGCGATTGACGTATGGTAAGTCGGCACGCCCTCTCCCGGGCCCGTCGCTACTTGCCAGACACCGTCAGTAGCCAGTCGACCTGAGTATCGATAGTCCCGTTTTGCACCCAGAGCTGCCTCGACTCCTGCGCCCGGCACGTTGGAAATGACACTCAACCCGAATACCCGGCTGCGGCAGAGGCCGCCGTCTTTGAATCGAGACCCGCGCCTCGGATTCTGCCGCGCGCGAAGCTGGCTCGGGCGGCGGTTGCCGTCGATTCTGTCGGCGCCGGAGCCGAGAGTTGCGATCTGCAACCTCGCTGCGCTCCAGCAACGACCTTCAATTCGGCCAGGCTGAGCCGAGGATGATCGAGCAGAAGTTTCCGCGCACATAGTTCATGTCCTTCAGCGCCAGTACGTCGGCCTTGACGTTTCCGAACGTCGTCAGAGGCTTCCTCATAATGCCGTTGGCGAAGTGATCGATGATGTTCTCCTTGAAGTTGGCCTCCCGCGGATGATGGGCACAAACATGGTCCCGCTGCTCGTGCGTGAAGTCGTGGTAGGCGATACCGAGCACGTCCATTTCCACGCCGGCGGTCACCAGCGCAATGGTGGGACGCATGTGCTCGGGGATGCCGGGGGTCGTATGCAGCGCGATCGCGGTCCAGACATCCTCGACGTCGCGTTCGGGCACGCCGTAACTCTTCATGAAGTCGCGTGCGGCGTTGGCGCCGTCCACTTCGAAGCGCAGGTCGGCGCTCGAATACTTCTCGGTCAGTCCCATGTCGTGGAACATGGCGCCCAGGTAGAGCAGCTCCGGATCGTATTTCAGGCTGCGGCGCTCGCCGGTGAGCGCCCCCCAAAAGAAGACGCGGCGGCTGTGATTGTAGAGCAGATCGTCTTCGGTATCGCGCACGAGCTGGGTCGCGGCGCGTGCGATGGCGCTGTCGGGTACGCGGATGCCGGCAATCATCTCGGACATTGATCGTCTCCTTCGTTGGGTCGGAATGGGGTGGCACAAATCGCCACACGATCATTAGGGATCGTGGACGGACGCCGCCGCTATTCGGCGGCGATCTCGGTCGATGCAAGCCCGAGTGCTTGCGCCACACCGGCGCCATAGGCAGGATCGGCCCTCATGCAATTGGCTATGTGGCGCTGCTTGACCTCGAGCCGCGCATCGCCCATTGCCCGCGCCGTGTTCTCGAAGAGCGCCTGGCGCTGCGCCGGTGTCATTTTGCGGAAGAGATTACCCGGCTGCTCGTAATGATCGTCGTCAGCGCGATGATCCCAATGGGCCGCTGCGCCCGACCATTCGAGCGGGGGCTCCGCGCGCTGCGGATCGTGGTCGATCCAGGCGCCCTTGCTGTTCGGCCAATAGGTCGGTGTCGCACCCAGGTTGCCGTCGGTGCGCATGGCGCCGTCACGGTGATAGCTGTGGAATGGGCACTTCGGCGCGTTGACCGGAATGTGATTGAAGTTCACGCCCAGCCGGTAACGTTGCGTGTCTCCATAGGAGAACAGGCGTGCCTGCAGCATCTTATCGGGCGAGAAGCCGATGCCCGGCACGACATTGGCCGGCGAAAAGGCGGCCTGCTCGACCTCGGCAAAATAATTGTCCGGCCAGCGATTGAGCTCGATCACGCCGACCTCGATCAGCGGATAATCTGACTTCGGCCACACCTTCGTGAGGTCGAACGGATTATGCTTGTGCGCCCTCGCCTGCTCGTCGGTCATCACCTGGATGAACATCGTCCAGCGCGGGAAGTCGCCGCGCTCAATCGCATTGAGCAGATCGCGCCCGTGACTCTCGCGATCGTTGGCCACGAGTGCGGCCGCCTCGTAATCGGTGAGGTTCTGGATGCCCTGCTGCGTGCGAAAGTGGAACTTGACCCAGACACGTTCGTTGGCAGCGTTGACCATTGAAAAGGTGTGGCTGCCGAAGCCGTGCATGTACCGGAAGCTCTTCGGGATACCCCGGTCGGACATGACGATCGTCACCTGGTGCAGCGCTTCGGGCAGCAGCGACCAGAAATCCCAATTGTTATCGGCCGAACGCAGGCCGGTACGCGGATCGCGCTTGATGGCGTGATTGAGATCGGGAAAGCGCAGCGGATCGCGGAAGAAGAAGACGGGCGTGTTGTTGCCGACGATGTCCCAGTTGCCTTCCTCCGTGTAGAACTTCAGCGCAAAGCCGCGGATGTCGCGCTCCGCATCGGCCGCACCCCGCTCGCCAGCCACCGTGGAGAAGCGTGCGAACATCGGTGTCGTCTTGCCGACCTGCGCGAATATCTTCGCCTTGGTGTAATGGCTTATGTCGTGAGTGACCGTGAAGGTGCCGTAGGCGCCCCACCCTTTCGCGTGCATCCGCCGCTCGGGGATCACCTCGCGGTCGAAATGCGCCATCTTTTCGATGAGCCAGATGTCCTGGAGCAGCGCCGGACCACGCGGCCCTGCAGTCATGATGTTGAGATTGTCAGCCACCGGCGCCCCGGTTGCGTGTGTCATGGGTGGACGGGACTCTGTCATGATCTGCCTCCTGTTCTCACGACGGCATCGAACTGCTGCCGGCCTCAATGCGAGACCTGATCTGGTTGTGCGTATTTTGCAGAGTATTCTCGCAGCCGACCACACACATGATCCAATGGATCAGGACAGCCGCACGTCGTTTGCTGCCAAAACGTGGGCAGATCATTTGCAGCGGTCGCGGTTTGCTCGGAGAGGTCGCAGCCTATTCCGGATCTGTTCGCCGGAAGCTGGCGCGATATTGCACCGGGGTGACGCCAAGACGGGTGCTGAAGACGATCCTCATCCGGTCCGCCGATCCGAAGCCGCAATCGAAGGCGACCGCCTTCAGCGGCCGGTCGCTTCCTTCCAGCATCATGCGAGCCGCATCGACGCGGGCGCGCTCGATGAACTCGTGCGGCGTGATACCGGTCACCTGCACGAAATGCCGGGCTAGGTTCCGGGGGCTCATGCCGACCACAGCGGCAAGCGACTCCAGCGTGTGGCGATCGCTCAACCGGGCCATGACGTGGTCCTGGATGCGTGCGATCGGCGATTCCGGATCGGCAGGTGCTGTCAGGTAAGGACTGAACTGCGATTGTCCACCCTGGCGCTGGGCCACCACAACCAGCCGTTTGGCAACCTTGAGCGCCGTCTCCGCGCCATGCCGCTGCAACACGAGCGCCAAGCCCAGATCTATCCCGGCAGTCACACCGGCCGCGGTAATCAACCGTCCGTCCCGCACATAGATCAAGTCAGGCTCGACCTTTGCCTTCGGGAATCTCGCCGCCAGCGCCTGCGCATCCTGCCAGTGGGTCGTGACACGCCGATCATCGAGCAGGCCGGCATAGCCAAGCACGAATGCGCCGGTGCAGATCGATCCATACACGCTCGAGCGCCACGGCAACTGGCTGACCCATTCGACCAAGGAGGGGTCGGGTTGCGCTTCTGGTGGCGTCGGCGCACCCGCCACCAGGATGATGTCGAAACCGCCCGTCGCTTCGTCAAAGGTCAGGTCCGCCATTAAGCGCAGACCGTTCGAGGCTCGCAACGGCTTGCGGTGAGCCCCGATCAACACTGTTTCATAGCGGTCGGCATTGTCAATAAACGTGTTCGCCTCACTGAACACATCAAGAGGGCCGGCCACATCCAAGGCCTGGACCCCCTCGTAGATGACGATCGCAACAGCTTGTATCGGCACTCCTTGCTGCCCCTCCAGTCTGGAGCCTCATTATGCATGCCGTCCGCACACTGCAAAGGGTCTGGCGCGATCCGGGACAGCCCCGCCTGAGGCGCCCTATCGCGATCCTGGCGCGCTGTCTGGCGTCGTCAAGACATCGTCCTTGGCATCGACGACAAAGACCGCGAGTAAACTGGAAGGCTCCGTTTCGCTCGCGTTCTCACTCATCCGGTGATGTGAGCCCGGCATCTCGTAAAACGCTTCGCCTTGATGGTAGACCTTCGGCGGGCCATTATCGACCTGACTGCAGATCGTCCCCGACAGTACGTAAGCGTAGATGAATGCCGACGCCGCGTGGTGATGAGGCAGCGATTTAGCTCCGGGAGGATAACTCACAAGGACGGAAACCAAGCGCTTTCCTTCGACATTTGGCAGTGCGTGCTCGAAGACAACCTTCACTTGCTCCCGGTCCTGAGCGATCGCGGGAGAGGCTGCCAAAGCGATCGCTGATGCTAGCAACGGAACGGCGGCGGCTCGCACTGCGCTTCTGGCCAGTAGCCCGGCGATCTTGTGACCCTTTGTGTCGATAGAAAGCGCGTTCAGAATTAGCCCGCGAAGAATGGCAAGTGCCTCGCGGCTGGCAATTCGCCCGTACGCGTATTTGAGTTCTAGGAGCATGGCACTTCCTCTTTATGATGTTGGGCGTCGTCATGGAGAATCCGGCAAGGGAGATGCAGCAATCAGATCGCACGCGTTTGGGCTCTTGAACCCCGGCATGAAACGCTCGCAGACGGCGGCGTTGACCGTGCCGTACGTGGTCGCCGGCTTATGCGCAAAGCCCGCGAAATACTCCTGAATGAAGCCATTTTTAAAGTTCGTTCGCGGGTACCTGGCGATGATTTCTTGTAGGACATCCGCGGGAAACTGATCGAACCCCACCCCGATGACGTCGAGAAGAACACCTGAATTGAGGAGCGCGACTTCGGGACGCATATACTTCGGGATGCCGGGCGTGGTGTGCAGCGCGATTGCCTCCCAGACCGTCTGCACCTGATCTTCCGGGATGTTGTGGGTGCTGAGGAACTGACGGGCGGCATTTGCACCATCGACTTCGAAGCGCTCGTCCGGGCTCGAGAACTTCTTGATCAGGCCGAGATCGTGAAATGCTGCGGCGATGTAAAGGAGCTCAGGGTCAAACCGGAGCTTTCTCTGATGCCCCTGCTCAGCCGCGAACAGGTAGACGCGGATCGAGTGATTAAACAGCAGATCGGTTGAATTCTCACGTAGGATATCTGTCGCCTCTTTCGCGAGAACGGAATCGGGAATGAGGGGAGCACGGACGAGATTTCGCGTGGTCATTTGATGTTTCCTTCAAGAGCGGCCGATGTGCAGGCGACACACAATGGCTCGCGAGCCAAACGCCTGGTGTCATCAACTCGAAGTAACCGCGAGCACGATTTTTCCTTTCGGCTGGGGCCGCAAGCGCTCCAGCATCAAATGAGCTTCACGCGCGTCCGCGAGGGGCAGGACAGCGCCTACCGTTGCTCGCAACTTTCCATCATCGACAAGACGGGCGATCTGCATCAGATACCGGCTGGTAATGTTGACGAGGAAGAAGCCGGCTTGAACACCGTGGCGCTTTGCCAGATCCTGATCCGGGTTGGAAACCGCAGAGATCAGCTTGCCGCCGCGGCGGAGTACCTCGAACGAACGGCTTTGCGTTTCACCGCCGACCAGATCGATGATGGCGTCCGCCTCGCGAACCTGCTCCTCAAACCGTTGAGCGCGGTAGTCGATCACGGCATCCGCGCCGAGCCCGCGCACCAATGGAATATCATGAGCCGCGGCGGTCGCCATGGTCTGCAGACCCGCGCGCCGCGCCAATTGAACCGCATAGGACCCGACGTTCCCTGCCGCTCCATGGATGACCACCTTTTGGCCCTCCTTGAGCTGGGCCTGATCAAACAGCGCCTGCCATGCGGTGACCGCAATGACAGGAACAGAAGCGGCTTCAACGTGGGTCAGCGAAACGGGCTTGTTCGAAACCATTCCGGCAGAAGCCAAAGCGTATTCGGCGTAGGCCCCGACAAACCTCGAATTCGTGACGCCATAAACCTGATCTCCCACGCGCAGATCGGAAACGCCTGGGCCGACGCCGACGACTTCACCCGAAAGATCGGAGCCCAACGTCAGAGGCAGCGGTTGCGGCAGAGCGCTCTTTCCGGCCCTGATCCATCCATCCCAGGGCCCGACCCCTGCGGCTTCGACCTTAACCAGCACCTCGCCAGGGCCGGGTTCCGGCCGCGGGACGCGCTCCAGTTTCATGACCTCAGGTGGCCCAAACTCGTGGACACGCCAAGCCATCATTGTTGAACGAGCTCGCTCGTGACTGGCCTTAGGATTGACGCTGCCGGGGGTCATCTCACTCGCTCCCTTCCGTTCGCCATGACTACCGCCCGCGCTCTCCTGAAGGGTGCAATGGGCGGAGCCTATCGCCAATCGAATTGGCGGATGGCTCTGCCCCATATGTCGCAATCGATCCTGCTTGGACAACAAACAGCATCCTTTGGATCAGGACAGGCGTACGTCGTTTCCTGACAACGGCGGTCGATCGGCTCGGCTCTGCCCGACAATCCCCGGCCGCCTTCTCGCGGCACAATTCGGATCTAGCGGTTTCGGATGCCGGTCGCCAGACATCAATGTAGCGTCCATGGACATTCGCCCGGCAAATCTAGCCGAGCGTGTCGGCACTGCGGCCATCCTTGTCGGGCATTTGGCAACGCACGATGGCTCGTCCGTCAGGCCGGAGCCTTGAATTCGTACGAGATGCGCCCGGCCGGCAGATAGAACAGAGCAATGACAGCGCCACCCCTCACCTCCGGATAGTGCCGACTGCCAGGATCGGGCGCCGTCCAGCCGGGTCCTTGCCAACCCTGCAGTCCCTTCAACTCCGCGCCTTTGTTCAGGGGCACCACGAGGTTAAGCTCGCCATAGGGATGGCCGTGATACTGGCCGCGTAGCACGTCGCTATCATCCTCGTCCTTGAAGCGACGCGGATCGGCGCTATTCATGTACACGGCGGTGATGCTGAACTGGAACGTCTCGGGAGTTGGCTCCAGAATACGGCTGCGCCGGTAATTCGGGCCCTCGACCTCCTGGTTCGCCGCCCAGCCCTCCTCAACTCCGATCTTGATGAGGCGGCTCAGATCCTGGTAGAGCGAGCTTTGCTCACCATATTTCTCGTTGAGCCAGCGCTCCATCTCGGCGCCGGGCGTCATATCCTTGACCTCCCGCAAGAACGGAATACTGCGTTGAATTAGTTCTTCCCGGCTTCCCATGGCCCTCTCCTCTTTCTCGATTGGATCTCACGCTTCAAAGCCCGCGAACGTGGCGAACTCATTGACGTCCGCCCGCGGCATCAATCTTTCCGCTCCCACAACCGTGGCACGGCCGATGGAAATGCCGCACACCACCATTTGCTCCGTCGGGATCGACAGCAGCGGACGGAGGATCCGGTGATATTTCGCGAACGTCTCCTGCGGACAGGACTGAAGTCCGCGCCCTGCCGCTGCCAGCATCACGTTCTGCACGAACATTCCGAGGTCGAGCCAGCTTCCGACTTCCAGGCGGCGGTCGATGGTTACGATCAGTCCGACCGGGGCGCCAAAGAACGTATAGTTTTTCGCGGTCTGCCGTGCCCGCGCCTCGGAATCGGCCTGCGCGATCCCGAGCGCGCCGTAGAACAGTTGACCGAACTGCTGTCGCCGCCTTAGGTACGGCTCGGGCAAGTCGCTGGCGTAGTATTTGTATTCGGACACGTGCTCGTCGCGCGACGTCTGGTGCGCCTCCAGCAGCGCCGCCGACACCTTGTCCTTGACCGCGCCCGCGAGCACATAGACGTGCCAGGGCTGAATGTTCGCTCCACTTGGTGCGAACCGCGCTGCGCTGAGAATCTGCTCGACGGTCCGCCGCGGGACCGGATCGTCGCAGAATTCGCGGCACGCCGTTCGGCCGGTCATGATCTCGTCGATGCCTCCAGGGGCAAGGGGCGCCAAGCTTTCGCCGGTCACGGCTTCCTCAGGAGCGGGCATCCCCCTTCCTCCATCGGCCTGAACGCTTCTTCCCCGGGAATGTTCGCGAGTAGCTCGTAGTAGTCGAACCTGTATTTCGACTCTTCAGGCGACTTGACGCGAAAAAGATACATGTCGCGGATCAGCCGTCCGTCCTGGCGGATGCGGCCGTTCTTCGTCATGAAATCGTTCACCGGCATTTCGCGCATCCTGGCGGCCACCGTCGGTCCATCCAGCGTGCCTGCCGCTTCGACTGCCCGCAGATAGTGTGCCACCGCTCCATAGGTGCCGGCATGGATCATTGTCGGGACCTTCTGCGTCTTGTCGACAAAGCGCTTCGACCATTCACGCGTTTCATTATTGAGATCCCAATAGAATGCCGAACTGAGCATCAGGCCCTTGGCACTCGGCAATCCAAGACTATGGATATCGGCAATAAAAACGATGAGGCCGGCAAGCTTTTGTTGACGCGTGATTCCGAACTCTCCGGCCTGCTTGACTGCGTTGATGAAATCACCCCCAGCATCGGCGAGTGCGATCACGTCCGCTTTTGAGGACTGCGCCTGCAGCAGGAAGGAAGAGAAATCGGGCGTGTTGACCGGATGCTTGACCGCGCCGACGACCTTGCCGCCGGTCGCCTCGATCACCTTGCGGCTGTCGGCCTCGAGCTGCGCGCCGAGCGAATAGTCTGCAGAGAGAAAGAACCAGCTCTTTGCGCCAAGACGTGAGATCGCCTTGGCTGTGCCCTGCGACAGAGCATAGGTATCGTAGGTCCAGTGAATACCCGTCAGCGAGCACTCGTCACCTGTCAGGCGCGACGTTGCCGCGCCTGTGGCGAGAAACAGCTTCTTCTTGTCACGCGCAATGCCCTGGACCGCGAGCGCAACAGCGGAATTCGGCACGTCAAGGATCGCCTCGACGCCCTCGTTGTCGAGCCAGCGCCGTGCGATCGCCGCACCGACGTCTGCCTTGTTCTGGTGGTCGCTGGCGACGATCTGGATCGATCGCCCGAGCACCTTGCCCCCAAAATCGTCAACAGCCATCTGCGCCGCGACCGCCGACCCCTGGCCCCCGTTGTCGGCGTAAAGGGAGGACATGTCGGTCAGGACACCCAGCTTGACAGGAGCATCCTGCGCAACTGCCGATGTCCCAAGTAGCGCCGACGCCACCATCGCAACGACCATCTTGCGTTTGACACCCGATATCTCGCTGGATCTCATTGCGACCCTCCTCTAGACAGGCGACGGGAATAATGACGGGATCGGAGAGCGACGGAAGTGAAACCTTCGCAGATCTGTCCTGAACCGCCTTCAGATTGGCGCACCGGCGGCAGCATGTCCCCATATCCCGCGGTTGCGTCCAGCGCGAGCCTGGTTTTAACTGGATTCCATCGCGGCAATTTGTGCGCACGCGGCTGGCTGCCAACAGGATCCTCGTCGTGCCCGTTTCCTTCAAGACATTGGACTTGAATCTGCTCAAGGTGTTCGACGCCGTTATGGACGAACGTAGCGTGCTGCGCGCCAGCCAGAAGGTTGCGCTGACCCAGTCCGCCGTGAGTCATTCGCTTGCCCGGCTTCGCGAGATGCTGGAGGACGAACTGTTCGTGCGCACGGCCACGGGCATGCAACCCACGGCGCGCGCGCTGACGATGGCGCCGCAGGTTCGTGAGGCTCTGCGAACCCTGGAGGCCGCGGTTGAACTGCCGACCTTCGTCCCGGCAACGTCCACCAAGCAGTTCACGCTCGCCGCCAACGACTTCACGACGATGGTCCTGGCATCTCCGCTCCTGAAACTACTCGGCCGGGAGGCGCCCTCCATTGACCTGACCATCAAGCCCGTGACCCGGATCGACCTTGCCGAGCAGATCGATCTCGGTCGCATCGACGTCGCTATCGGGGTCTTCTCGGCCCCGCCGAGCCGCTTCCGCACGTCGCCGTTATTCGAATATGACGACGTGCTGATTGTCGGCGGAAATCGTAAACTCGGGCGGCTGGACAAACCAAGACTTGCGCGCCTGTCGCTGGTCGTCGTCTCCTTTGGCGGCGAGCAGGAGGGCGCCATCGACGGCTTCATTTCGGAGAGAGGTCTCGCCCGGCGCTCTGAGATGTATGACCGCGCGGCGCTCGAGCGGGCGCTCTCCGAAAGCGACCGACCGCCGCGGATCGCGGTTTCTTTGCCGCATTTTCTTGCCCTGCCCGCGCTGCTCCAGGATTCCGAACTGGCGGCCATTGTCCCGCGTCCGCTGGCGAGGGCGCTCGCGCAACATCATGCGATTGCGACCTACGAGCTGCCCTACACCACTACGGCCGTCGAAGTCCGCCTGTTATGGCATGAACGTATCGAGGGCGAACCATCGCACGACTGGCTTCATGAGATCCTCCGACGCGCGGCCGAGGACCTCAGACGCGGGCGTTAGGCGGATTGCGGCTTCCCTATCGAGCGGCCATCGTACCTGATATCGGAACCCAGCGCTCCCCGTCGAAACGTTGCGGCCGCAGCGCCTTGATCAGCCGATAGTCGTCAGGGCTTGAGCTGACGGTGATACCGGGAATCAGGCCCGGAAGCGTCACATTCTTCAGCGTCGTGGCTTGCTTCATCAGATTCTGCGGTGAGAGGTCGTTGTCGCAGGCTTCGATCACCAGCGTCATGAGGACCGCCACGTTCCATCCGGTGAAGTTGAGCTGGTCCTCAATGTCGCCTTCCGGATAATACTTCTTCATGAAGGCCAGCCATTCCAGATAGGATGGATCATTGATCCACTCGGGGTCGCCCACCGTCTTGGTGGGCGTAGCCGAAATCGCACCCTTGGCGTTTGCGAGCCCCGCCGGCTTGAGGATCGTCGAGACAAAATTGCTTCCGATCGGCAGAAACTGTTGCGCGTGCCAGCCAAGTTCACCGGCCTTCCGGATCGCCTGAGAAGTGAACTTGCCAGTTGACGCGTTCAGAAACACGTTGGCATCGCTGCTGGCTAACGTGACGACCTGGGACTCGACTGTCGGAGATGTCACCTCATAGGGCGAGACGGCAACGACCCCCGCCTGCGGATCGAGCCGCGCCAGCTCGGCCTTGAAGCTGCGGAGATATTCGCGTCCATAATCGTCGTTCTGGTACAGCACCGCGACACGAGCCTGCGGAATGCTCTCGGACACAAGCCGCGCGTAGATCGCGGCCTCGGTACTGAACAGCGTCATTCCCGAGATGGTGTAGGGGCTGGTCTTCGGATCAGCAAAACGATCGCTCGCAGCAAAGACGAAAAGCTGCGGCACTTTCCGGCTATTGAGGTACCTCTGGACCGCCGCGTTCTGTGCAGTCCCCATGCTGCCGAAGATCGCAACGGCCTCGTCGCTCTCGACCAGCCTGCGGGTTTGCTCCACCGCCTTTGGCGGGCTGTAGCCATCATCGAGCGAGATCAGCTTGATCTTGCGGCCGTTGATTCCGCCGCGCTCGTTGATCATCTGGAAGTAGCGGGCCTGCACCTTGCCGACGGAGCTCAGCGCCGAGGCCGGACCGCTATAGGGCATCGTCTGCCCGAGGATCAGTTCGCCCTCGCCCGCCATGACCGCTCCCGAGGTAACCAATGATGCCGCGAACAGGAATGCTGCGCCAAGTCCCCGCATGTAACCTCCCATATATCTCTTATCGGAATTATTCTTCCTAGGAAGATAATTGTCAATATCGGACTTCGGGGCAATGACCACCCACCGGATTTTACCACCGACTCGACCAATCGCCGGAACCTGCCGCGCGACACGCGGCGACGGGGGTGTTAGATTGCACGAATGTGTGATGCAGGTGCCTTCGGCGCAGGACCAAGGCGGGCAGAACCAGGGTGAGAAGGAATGCGGAAGCAGAGAATGTCGCGTGTGACAATGTCCGTCGGCAAACCGGCATCCAACACCGAAAGCGGCCTGTACGACGATATCGAAGCCGCCTGGCTCGAGCAGCGCCCCGATCTCGATCTCGCCGCGGCCTGCACCTTGCTGCGGCTGGAACGCGTCAGCCTGCTTCACGAAATTCGGCTGCAGGAAATATCGAAGACTGTAGGCCTGCAGACGGGCGAACTGTACGTCCTGTTGGCACTGCGCCGGTCCGGAAAGCCGTACGAACTGCGCCCGACCGACCTGTTCCGTGCCCTGCTGGTGACGTCCGGAGCTATGACCAAGCGCGTGGCACGGCTGCAGGAAGGCGGATTCGTTCTTCGTGTCTCGGCGAATGACGATGGCCGGTCGGAGCTGGTTCGCCTGACCGCGAAGGGCCTTGCCACTGCCGACCGCGGCATCACAGAGATCGCCGGGGGCGTCGAAAGCGTGATCGAGGCAAGCGGACTGACGAAGGCCGAGCTCGCAACGCTCGACAAGTGCTTGCGCAAGCTCTTGACCGTGAAGGCTGTGAAGACGACGAAGAAAGCCGGCCGTCCGGTGGCGGGCTAAGACGCGATGTCGCGCGACTGGCCAACCACCCTCTCGATCGCCTACAGGGGCGCTTTGATATCGAACAGGTCATCTGCGGCCTGCGCCGGCGTCAGCGAAATCCCCGCAGCGATCAGGCGCCGCGCCACCATCTGGTCACCCGGCCTGTTGATGCTGTCGACCGCGACCATTCTCCCCTGCCTGTAGTGGAATACTGAGAACCTGCCCTCCTCGATCGAGCCGCGGGTCACCATCTGGTCGGAACGTCCGGAGAGCCCTACAATCTGGATCTTCAGGTCATACTGGTCCGACCAGAATCTGGGGACGCTATCGTAGGGCGCATGACGATCCGCGATCGCCAACCCGGCCGCCTTGCCCTGGTCCTGGGCGTTCTGGACCGATTCCAGCCTGATCCAGTCGTCCGCAAATCGATTGTAGTGCTTAGCGCAATCGCCGGCGGCGCAGACCTCGGGCACCGCTGTACGGCCATGTTCATCGACAACGATTCCATTCGAGCACCGGAGCCCGGCGGCATTGGCGAGCTCATCATTTGCGATTCCGCCGACGCCGACGACGACGAGATCCGTGCGCAACCGGCCGCCGCTGCGAAGCTCGACTCCAGCGACTCGCCCGGCGCTGCCGGAGATCGCAACGACCGTCTCGCCGAGCCTCACATCGACACCCGCTTGCGCATGGGCATCGAACAGGAAGCGCGAGACTGCGGGCGACACCGCCCGCTCAAGCAGCCGCGAGGCTGCTTCGATGACCGTGACCTTCTTGCCAAGCTTCGCCGCCGATGATGCGACCTCGAGTCCAACGAACCCGCCACCGACAATGACGATCTCGGCCGCCAGCGGCAGACGTGCCCTGAGATCGACGGCATCGGCAACTGTTCTGAGATAGCAGACGCCGTCGAGCTCGGCACCTGGGATTGCAATCCGCCGCGCCCGCGATCCCGTGGCAATCACGAGCTTGTCGAAATTCAGCCGCCCACCGCCCTGCACTGCGAGCTGCCTGGCCGCCAGATCAACCTCGGTCACGCGTTGGCCGAGCAGCATGTCGATTCGCTCGCGCGCAAAGAACGCGTCATCGCGCAGGACGAGCTTCTGCTCGCCGGCTTCTCCGAGCAAAAACTCCTTGGATAGCGGCGGCCGCTCATAAGGGAGCGATTGCTCGTCGGCGACAATAGTGACCGGCTCGGAATAACCGACCCCGCGGGCACCTAGCGCCGCCTGAACACCGGCATAGGAGGCTCCGATGACGACGAGCCCGCTCACGCTTCAGCACCCAGCGTGTGATCGGGACCTTTCTCATTCGCAGCGCCCTCGTCGATATCCACGTAAACCTCGCCATCGCGGATCTCGACCTCGAACGACCTGATGTCTTTATAGGCGCCGGACTGACACTTGCCGTCGCGCACATCGAACATCGCACCATGCAGCGGACATTCAACGACATGGCCTTCGAGAAAGCCTGTCGAGAGCAACGCGAACGCATGCGAGCAGACGTCGTCGGTTGCATGGATGTGGTTGTCGACCTTGTAGAGTGCGACCCTCTGGTCGCCAACCTCGAAGCCTAACGGCTCCCCGTCGGGCAGTTTCGAGGCGGCACACAGATGCTTCCAGGTCATGGCCACGATATCTCCTGAATCGGGAAATGGGCGCGGACCATATCCGCGCCGATGCTTCACTTCCTATCAGCGGGGAATTTGCCGCCAGTCCTCGGCGGCGGACGCCAGCCGACCACCGACCGCACGGATGTCCTTGTATGACATGGACTCGCTCTGGCCGCTCCTCGGCGGTTTGCCTTCCATGAAGCCGCGCACTTCCTCAAGCAATTGGCGCCGTACCCTGACGATCGCCTGGTCCGCAGAACAGAGATATTCCTGCGTACGGTCGACAATAGGGCCCATGCTGACCATCACAACGAAGTCCTCGATGACGATCTCGTGGAATCCGGTGCTGTTGCCGGCGTCCATGATCTGGCGGTTCTGTCCCCAACTATTGGTTTGATCACCCGGTAGGCCGCCGGCCATCGGCCACTGATTGGCCCGCTGCACCTTGCGCCAGGAATCCACCGGCTTCTCGGGATTGTAATAGATGTACCACTGGATCAGGTTCTCATCGTCGATCGGGACGGCGATGATAGCGGTACGATCCTGCTGCGGTCCGGAGTAAATTGGTGCGATCAATCCATAATAAGGCATCACGAACTCCGTCACACGGGCGAGACAAGATCCATCTGCGGCGGAGCGAAGCGCGGCTGCGCGGAATCCATACGGCTTCTTGTCGAGCTGGTAACTGACCTCGGTGTTGACCCGAGTTGCCCCAAAATCCGTTGCTGAGCTCGTGGTCCAGCTCTGGTGCAGCAGGGCGACGTGGGAAGAGTCGATGGTTGCCTCGACCCCCTGCAACCAGTTCGCATTGAGCTCAATCCCGGCTGCGTAGACCTGGTCCGGCGGTAAATCCATCCATTCGAAGTCCGGCGCGGGAGGCGCCTTGCCTTCGCCAAGCCAGACCCAGATCAGGCCTGCGCCTTCACGCGTCGGGTAGCCCTTCGCCCTGACGGTCTTGGCGAACTCGCTCGGATTGTTCGGCTCATTGGGAACATCGAGCACCTCGCCACCGGCGTTGATTTTCCAACCATGAAACAGGCAGGTCACCGAGCAATCGTCGACCCGCGCAAGTGCGAGCGAGGCGCCCCGGTGCGGACAGGCTTCATCAAGGAAGCCGACAGTCCCGTCCCTGCCGCGGAAGGCCACGAAATTGCGGCCGAACAGCTTGACGCGCACAGGCGCTTCACCTTTGCGCACTCGAACCGAGAGGATGGCCGGCAGCCAGTAGTGCTGACGCAGCATTCGTCCCATCGGCGCGTCCCCTGTGACGCGGCACAACAGTTCATTCTCTTCCCTCGTGATCATAGCGATCCATCCCTGGTTGACCGTTTCGCAATATCCGCGCATTATCTTCCTTGGAAGATTGTTGTCAACATAGCTTCCACAGAAGATAACTGGGATGGTTGTATGTCCGGGAGACATCTGAAGGATTCTATTGCGTTGGTGACGGGAGGAAGCCGCGGGGTCGGCAAGGGCGTGGCGATCGGCCTCGGCGAGTGCGGAACGACCGTGATCGTGACCGCGCGCACACGCAACAGTGGCAGCGGCGCCGAATGGCCCGGCTCTCTCGACGAGACAGTGGCCGCGATCGACGAGGCCGGCGGCCAGGGTGTTGGTCTTCTCTGCGACCATTCCGACGACCGTTCAGTCAGGGACGTCTTCGACCTGATCCGGCGCAACTACGGACGCCTCGACGTGCTCGTGAACAACGTCTTTGCGGCCCCCAACACCATGCCGGTCAACGTGCCCTTTTGGCAGGTGCCGACCTCACTGTGGGATACGCTGCACCGCGTCGGCCTGCGCTCGCACTTCGTCGCCAGCCAATTAGCAGTCCCATTGATGCTGCCGCAGCGACGCGGCCTGATCGTCAATACGTCGTCAGGCGGGGGCGTCCGCTACACCTTCAACGTTCCGTTCGGCGTGCAGAAATCCGGCGTCGACCGGATGGCCCGCGATATGGCGCATGAACTGAAGCCGTTCGGCATTTCCGCCGTCTCGATCTGGCCCGGTTACATCAAGAGCGAGAAGCTTGCGGCGCAGCCCGATCGGGTGCCGGCGGCGCTCGCCAAGCTGATTGCCGAACGAGGCGAAACGCCGCTTTTTGTCGGGCGCGCGATTGCGGCGCTGGCCGCCGATCCCGGCGTGATCACCAAGACTGGACAGATCCTGCTCGCCTCGGAACTTGCCACGGAATATGGCTTCACCGATGTCGACGGGAAAATCCCCCCTCCGCCGAGCCGCGATCCCGCGCCGCTTTCGGTGTTCAGCCCCGCCGCAGCTACTTGAGATCGAACAGGAGATGCTGGATGACCGCTAAATTGGAAATGATATCACCGCTCGCAGAGCAGAATTGGCGGCGCCTGTCCTTCGTCGTCGTGACCGGTTTGGCCTGCGCGGTGGCGATCACGCGAACGCTGCCGATTGCAACGGACGCGATATCGGCAATCCCGGCGCCGCTATGCGCCGACAATGCCTCGGGCTCATCGCTCAATAAGGTCGAAGTGATCGATTCGCGCGCTTTGCCGAATGTCCCAGGCAAGAGACTAACTGTGGTCCGTGTGAGTTACGGTCCCGGAGGATTCACGCCGCCGCACCGCCATGGCGGCTCGGTCACGGCCTACATCACCAAGGGCCAGGTCCGCTCGCAGCTCCAGGGCGGCCCGCTGGAAACATTCGCGGTTGGCCAATCGTTCTTTGAACCGCCGGGCGCGACGCATTTGGTTTCCGCCAATGAAAGCAACACGGAGCCGGCCGAACTGATCGCCGTTTTCGTAGCTGACGAGGGGGCGGAATTGACCACTCTCCTCGGGCAGGCCCCTTTGCGCCAATAACGGCTCCTTCCACTGAGGCTTTGGACCACCCCAGGGGCCCTTTTACGCGACGAGATGCGCAGCAATACTCCGCTCGCGAAAACGCGGTGGAATGCCGACCTCGATCGCGTTAAGTGGAGGCCATAAGTTTGTGTCGGCCTCCTGCAAATGAAAGTAAGCGCGACAACCTCACCAAAACTACGCCAAACTGCGCCACTGCAGTCGGTCGCACTGCTCCCACTCAATTGTTCTAGATCAGGTTAGAGAGCTGATCTGGCTGATGTTTTTCCTTCGCGTAGAGCGAGAAGCCGACACTCGAGCCGTCAAAAAGCTACGGTGCTGATTTTAAAAGAAAAATCGCTCGAAAATTTTTCTGTATAGTATCGAGAACTATCGAAATCGATCAGGCGAAAAACTCGATCGCGCTCGAAATGCACGGCGCTCAAGCAGCTTCAGCGAAGTACCGTCACGAATGTTTAGCACATGTGATATCGCGAGCCATAGCCGATGATTGGCCGCAATAAGCCATCCCCGCAAATTGAGATCGCGGACATGCTGTCGCGACGCTTCGATCGCGACGGCGCGATCCGCGTCGTGAGCGTCACGATAGGATCACCGGTGCCCGGGCTTGACTTGCGCGGAATGCTCTGGATAGCGCGGTCGGGATGATTGACGCCGCCGGCGCGCGGTGAT
>NZ_JADPKH010000072.1:0-46397 GCF_023073835.1 Bradyrhizobium sp. 153
CGGCCTTTGAGCGCGACCGGGCTCAGATCCAGCAACGGGCGGTTTTGCGAGAACCGCCCGTTTGCACATTCTGGCAGATTTCCCAGACACAAGAGCGCGACATAAGCCGTTCCAACCATCCGCGCAGGGAAGGCCGGGATGTCTCCGGTTGCCCTGTTGTCCGCTATGCATGAAGCACACGCAATCTGCTCTTGGCATGGCGGCCCATGGGAGCCAACCGGCTCCCGGTCTTCCCTGCGCCCTCTTTCATGAGAGGGCAAGGCATCGAAGCAGAGCTCGGGCGAACAAGCCGCGAAGATGCGAAGGTGTGTCTGCAATTGAAAGCGAATTGAAAGCGCGATGCCATCACCCCACACTCCGTCATTGCGAGCGCAGCGAAGCAATCCAAAAATGTATCCGCGGATAGATTCTGGATTGCTTCGCTGCGCTCGCAATGACGATGTTGATACAGGCGCGCGACAAAACTCTCCGCTCGTGCCCTGGACGCAGCGCAGCGCTTCTTCAGCGGTGCGCTGCCGAGCCGGGGCCCATCCGCTAGTGCGGTGGCCTGCTGGGTCCCGGCTCTGCGCCACATCGCTTGCGCGCTGCGTCGCGTCCGGGACACGAGACCTTCAGTTAAACCGGCTTGCCCGTATACGGCATCGATGCCGTCAGGCCGCCGTCGACGGGGAATGCCTGACCATTCACGTACGAGGCCTCGTCGCTGGCCAAAAACAGTCCCATCGCCGCGAGCTCGTGCGGCTGGCCGGGGCGCTTGAGCGGGTTGAGCTGGCCGATCTTGTCTTGAGTGCCGCGCTCCTTGGCGCGGTCGAAGATCGGTTTGGTCATGCCGGTCTCGATCAGGCCGGGGCACACCGCGTTGATGCGCACGCCGGTGCCGGTGAGCGAATAGGCTGTGGTCTGCACCAGGCTGATCACGCCCGCCTTGCTCGCCGCATAGGGATGTCCGCTGGCGCCGGCCTTGAGGCCGGCGACGGACGCCGTCAGCACGATCGCGCCGGACTGTTGCTTGACCATGTGCGGCATCGCGTATTTCACCGCGAGGAACGGCCCGATGAGGTTGACGCGCAAAATCTCCTGCCAGTGCTCCACCGTCTGCTCGGCGAGCGGGATGAGCCCGCCCGAGATGCCGGCATTGGCCCAGATCACGTCGAGCCGGCCATGCGCCTTCACGGCCTTGTCGATCATTGCGATGACGTCCGTCTCGGAGCCGGCATCCGCGATCATGGCTTCCGCGATGCCACCGGCGTTCTTGATCTCCTCGACGGTCTCCTTCACCGCTTCGGTGCGATCGACGGCGATGAGCTTTGCGCCTTCCCTGGTGAAAAGCAGCGCAGCGGCGCGGCCGATGCCGCTGCCGGCGCCGGTGATGATGACGGATTTGCCTTGCAAGCGGCCCATGCGCTTCTCCCTTTGGCTCGCACGCGGCCCTTGCCGCGCGACGGAATTTCAAACAACATTTCAAACGGCAAAGTGTCTTGAGACACGTTCGCTACTGACGTACAGCGACATCACGCGGGATGGAAGGGTTTCGATGGCAGGCGCAGACAAGCCGAATGTGGTCACGACACGGTGGTGGTGGGTCCGGCACGCGCCGGTGCGCGATGACGGCGGCAACATCTACGGCCAGTCCGACATCGCCTGCGACATCAGCGACACCTATGTGTTCAACGCTGTTGCCAAGGTGCTGCCACGCAACGCAGTCTGGTATTCGAGCAATCTAATGCGCACACATCAGACGGCCGAGGCGATCTGGGCAACAGGCTTTCCACGGCCTGCGTCGATGAAATGGGAAGCGGATCTCGCCGAGCAGAATCTCGGCCGCTGGCAGGGCATGAACCGCGCCGAGTTCATCGCGAGCCGCCCCGTCGGCGCCAGCTGGTTCGCCGACATCAACGAGCCCGCGCCCGGCGGCGAAAGTTTCATGGACCTCTATAATCGCACGCGGCGCACCATCGAACGGATCAATGTGGAAGCGGCCGGGCAGGACATCATCGCGGTCGCGCATGGTGGCACCATCAAGGCGGCCGTAGGCCTTGCGCTCGGCGGCTTGCCGGAGCAGGGGCTCGCATTCGATATCGACAATTGCTCGGTGACGCGGCTCGATCATTTCGCAAGCCCCAAGCGCACGGTCTGGCGGTTGCCGATGGTGAACCAGCAGCCGTGGATCGCCGATGCTGCGCACGCAGCGATGCACCAGCCTGCGGGACCGGAAGTCAAGAAGCTTGCGTGAGCCGTTGTCCGGCCGCGCGGCTGCGGCGTAAGGTTCAAAGCCAAGTCAAATCATACTCTGGGAGAGAAACATGACCTTGTTCGACATGAAGGGGAAAGTTGCCGTCATCACCGGCTCGACCCGCGGCATCGGGCTCGCGATCGCCGAGCGTATGGCCGAGCACGGCGCTAAGGTGGTGATCTCCTCGCGCAAGGCCGACGTTTGCGAGCAGGTGGCCAATAGCATCAACGATAGATTCGGCAAGGGCACCGCGGTCGCGATCGCCGCCAACATCTCCTCGAAAGAGAATCTGCAAAACCTCGTCGACGAGAGCAACCGCGCTTTCGGCAAGATCGACGTGCTGGTCTGCAACGCGGCGTCGAACCCGTACTACGGTCCGCTCGCCGGCATCTCCGATGATCAGTTCAGAAAAATCCTCGACAACAACATCGTCGCCAACAATTGGCTGATCTCGATGGTGGTGCCGCAGATGATCGAGCGCAAGGACGGCTCGATCATCATCGTCTCGTCGATCGGCGGCCTCAAGGGCTCGACCATCCTCGGTGCCTACGCGATCTCGAAAGCCGCCGACATGCAGCTCGCGCGCAACCTCGCCTGCGAATACGGCAAGCACAATATCCGCGTGAACTGCATCGCGCCCGGCCTGATCAAGACCGACTTTGCGAAAGCGCTGTGGGACAATCCGGAGAATCTGAAAGCCTCGACCTCGCGCTCGCCTCTCTTGCGCATCGGCATGCCAGACGAGATCGCGGGCGCGGCGGTGTTCCTCGGCTCGAAGGCCGGCGACTTCATGACCGGGCAGACCATGGTGATCGACGGCGGCGCGACGATCAGTTGAGGCTTTGGCGTGATCCCGGGGCACGCGAAGCGTGAACCCGGGATCGCGAGATTCTCAGGTGCGCAATTGCGCACCATAGTTCGATGCTTTGCATCGCCCCGGAATGACCCTTCGGGTCACTCCACCGCCGCGTAAACCAGATCCCGCACCAGCGTACGCGTATAGTCGCGTTGGCCCGGGCCTTGGCTCATGAACACCGCGAACAGATCCTCCTTCGGATCGATCCAGAAGAACGTGCCCGCAATGCCGCTCCAGAAATACTGGCCGACGCTGCCGGGGAAGGGCGCGATGCCGGCCTCGCGGCGCACGGCAAAGCCGAGACCGAAGCCGTGGCCGGGCGACAGCAGCGTGCCATTTGTTGCAACATGCGGCCCGAGATGATCGGACGCCATCAGCTCCAGCGTCTTACGGCCGATGATCCTGTTGCCGTCGAGCGTGCCGCCGTTGCGCAGCATCAGGCAGAAGCGCGCATAATCCATCGTGGTCGAGACCAGCCCGCCACCGCCGGACTCCATCACCGGCTGCTCGAGCATGTTGAAGAGCGCGACCTTGTCGCCGGTCCAGGGATCGGCCGCGAACGGTTCGGCGAGGCGGCCGGAATTGGTCTCGGGCGTCGCAAAGCCGGTCTCGGCCATCTGCAAGGGCGCGAGGACGCGTTCGGCGAGGTACGCGCCGAGCGACTTGCCGCTGACGACTTCGACGATGCGGCCGAGGATGTCGGTGGAGCGGCTGTAGTTGAACTCGTCGCCGGGATGGCAGATCAACGGAAAGCTCGCCACCAGCGCGGCGTGCTCGGCATTGGTGATCTTGCGGCTGCGGACGCGGGACTCCTGGTAGAGCTTGTGCACCGGGCCGTCGCCCTGGTGCTCGTAGGTCAGGCCCGAGGTGTGACGGAGCAGGTCCTGCACCGTCATCGGCCGCCTCGGCGGAACCAGGTTGAGCCGGCCGCCGCTGACCACGCCGACCTTTTGCTCGGCGAACTCCGGAATGAACTTGGCGACCGCGTCGCTGAGAAGGAGATGGCCATCCTCGATCAGCGCCATGATAGCGACCGAGACAATCGGCTTGGTCATCGAGAAGATCCGGAAGATCGAATCGCGCGCCATCGGCGCCGCGCCCGTCGGGCTCTGCCGTCCCAGTGCCTCGAACCAGCCGATTTGGCCGCGGCGGGCCACCAGCACGGTGACGCCGAGAACGGTTCCCCTGTCGATCTCGCGCTTGAAGGCGTCCGACATGGCCTGGAGGCGGGGACGCGACAGCCCGAGCGTCTCGGGGCGGGCTTCCGGCAGAGGCGGGGTCTGCGGCGCGATCGTGGCGTGTTGGGCGGCTGTGGCGGTCATGGGCGCTCCCGGTTGCTCTTGATTATCTGGAATGGACTGTGGCCCCAAAACCCCGGCACAAACAAGCGAAGCCGGCGCGGTTCACCCTTGCAAACCGGCCGTCCCCTGTGCTTGAAAGCGGCCCTGATCCTAAGGCGACGCGGGGTCTGTAGGAGTGTAGCTCAATTGGTAGAGCACCGGTCTCCAAAACCGGGGGTCGCAGGTTCGAGCCCTGCCACTCCTGCCAGCAAAATCAATTAGGCGGCTCGATCCGCTCGCTTGCCGCGCAAGCCGTCCCCATATCTTGACCTTTGGCCCCATTCGCAGTATTTACCCCGCACTCGCAGCCGGCCCGTTAGACGCGGATTTCCGGCGCGGCTTTGAAATCCCCGAACAATCGAGCCCGGTTTCCGGCTCATCCTTCAGACGAGGGCTGGGCCAAAGGCGGCTGTTCGGATCCCTTTGAAATCAGTAGCCGTCTTGCGACGGACGTTGGACATCAAACGATGGCAGTCAGCCCGTTCAAGTTCTTGCAGGAAGTGCGCTCGGAGACCGCCAAGGTCACCTGGCCGACCCGTCGTGAGACCACGATCACCACCATCATGGTGTTCGTCATGGTTGCCGTGGCCTCGGTCTTCTTCTTCGCCGCCGACCAGATCATCCGTTACCTCATCACCTTCCTTCTGGGCATCCACTGATGGCAACAGCAACCGCTCAAGTGTCCGACAAGCGCTGGTACATCGTCCACGCCTATTCGAACTTCGAGAAGAAGGTCGCCGAATCGATCCGCGAGCAGGCCAAGCAGCGCGGGCTCGAGGAGCTGTTCGACCTGGTACTGGTGCCGACCGAGAAGGTCACGGAAGTGCGCCGCGGCCGCAAGATCGACGCCGAGCGCAAGTTCTTCCCCGGCTATGTGCTGGTGAAGATGAAGCTGACCGACGAGGCGTTCCATCTGATCAAGAACACGCCGAAGGTGACGGGATTCCTCGGCGCCGAGAACAAGCCGATGCCGATCTCGGAAGCCGAGGCCATGCGCATCCTGCATCAGGTGCAGGAGGGCGTGGAACGGCCGAAGGCGTCGGTCTCGTTCGAAATCGGCGAGAACGTGCGCGTGGCCGACGGCCCGTTCGCCTCGTTCTCGGGTGTGGTCGAGGAAATCGACGAGGCGCGCTCGCGCGTGAAGGTCGCGGTGTCGATCTTCGGCCGCGCCACGCCGGTCGAACTGGAATTCGGTCAGGTCGAGAAGGTCTGACCGGGTAGGCGTGAGACTTCGGTCTTGCGCAGCAAGAGGCCGTGGGAGGGAGAGGGCGGTTGCCAGCCGCATCCGACCCAGACCACGAACCTGAAACCGCCGGCGGACATGCCGGCACAACAGGAGTGATACATGGCAAAGAAAGTGACCGGATACCTGAAGCTTCAGGTCCCGGCCGGTGCGGCGAATCCTTCGCCCCCGATCGGTCCCGCGCTCGGTCAGCGCGGTCTCAACATCATGGAGTTCTGCAAGGCGTTCAACGCGCAGACCCAGAAGGAAGAGAAGAACACCCCAATCCCGGTGGTCATTACCATCTATGCGGACCGTTCCTTCACTTTCGAGATGAAGACGCCGCCGATGTCCTACTTCCTCAAGCAGGCCGCCAAGATTCAGTCCGGCTCGAAAGCACCGGGCCGTGACAAGGCGGGCAAGGTGACCAAGGCGCAGGTGCGCGAGATCGCCGAGAAGAAGATGAAGGACTTGAATTGCGACAGCATCGAATCGGCCATGAAGATGGTCGAGGGCTCCGCCCGTTCGATGGGTCTGGAAGTTGCGGGGTAAGCGGTCATGGCAATCGGAAAGCGTTTGAACAAAGCCCGCGAAGGCATTGATCGCGAAAAGCTTTACCCGCTCGCGGACGCGATCAAGATGGTCAAGGAACGCGCCAAGGCGAAGTTCGACGAGACCATCGAGGTCGCGATCAATCTCGGCGTCGATCCGCGTCACGCCGACCAGATGGTTCGCGGCGTCGTGACCCTGCCGAACGGCACCGGCCGTACGCTCCGCGTCGGCGTGTTCGCCCGTGGCGCCAAGGCCGACGAGGCAAAGGCGGCGGGTGCTGACGTCGTCGGCGCCGAGGACCTGGTCGAGAAGGTGCAGAACGGCTCGATCGATTTCGACCGCTGCATCGCCACCCCCGACATGATGCCGCTGGTCGGCCGCCTCGGTAAGGTGCTCGGCCCGCGCGGCCTGATGCCGAACCCGAAGATCGGCACGGTGACCATGGATGTCACCGGCGCGGTGAAGGGTGCCAAGGGTGGCTCGGTCGAGTTCCGTGTCGAGAAGGCCGGCATCCTGCAGGCCGGCGTCGGCAAGGCGTCGTTCTCCGAGGAGAAGCTGGTTGAGAACATCAAGGCCCTGGCAGACGCCGTCTCCAAGGCGAAGCCGGCCGGCTCCAAGGGCACCTACATCCAGCGCGTTGCGGTGTCCTCGACGATGGGCCCCGGCGTGAAGGTCGAGCCGGGCACCATCCTCGGCTAAGGCTTGCCTCGGCTGAGATTTGCAAATTGCATGAGGCGAGGGGCGGAATTGGGCAACCGATTCCGCCCCTCGTCGTTTGTGACCGCGTTCACGGGAAACAAGAACAATGGCTGACAAGGTCCTGATCTACTCCCGCTTTCCCAAGACGATGATGGTGCTTTTCGCCGAGCGCTTCGAACTGCTCGACACTGGCGGCAAGCCCGCGCGCGAGGTGTTTTCGGCCGACGAGCTCGGCGGCATCCGCGCGGTACTGACGGCAGGCGGCACCCCGCTGGGAGCGGAGGCGATGGACCTGTTTCCCAAGCTCGGTGCGATCGTCTGCTACGGCACCGGCTATGACGGCGTCGACTTGGAGGCGGCCGCCGCGCGCAACGTTGCGGTCGGCCACAGTCCGGGTGCCAACGCAGCTTCGGTCGCCGATATTGCGATGACCCTGATGCTGGCGACGACGCGGCGGATCCTGGCTGCCGACCAATATGTCCGCAGCGGCGATTGGGCGGCGTCAAAACCCTCGCCGATGATGCGGCCACAGACGGGCATGCCCGGCCGCCGCATCGGCGTCTACGGCATGGGTGAGATCGGCCGCAAGATCGCGGCGCGCTGCGCCGCTTTCGAGAGCGAAGTCGGCTATTTCAGCCGCACCAAATACGATTTGCCGTATCAATATTTCCCGTCGCTGGAAGGACTCGCCGACTGGTGCAGCGTGCTGATGATTGCGGTCCGGGCAGGGGCCGAGACCCAGCACGTCGTCAGCGCCGACATCCTGAGGCGCCTTGGCGCGGACGGGTATGTCATCAACATCTCCCGCGGCTCGGTCATCGACGAGAAGGCCCTGGTCGCGGCGCTGACCGACAAGACCATCGCCGGCGCCGGCCTCGACGTCTATGAGAGGGAACCGCACGCGCCCGACGCGCTAACCGCGCTGCCCAATGTGGTGCTCGCCCCCCATCTCGGCGGCCATACCCTCGAATCGCACGTCGCCATGCAGAATTGCGTGCTGGCCAACCTGACCGCGTTTTTCGATGGCAGGCCGCTGCCCTATGAGGTCAAAAAGGCCTGAATCGATCCTTCTCTGCCCTAATTGGTCAAACGCTTGCGGCAGCGGCTTGGAACTGGTGCGAATTTTGCTCTTGGCAAGCCGGCTCCGAGCGGTTAAAGAACCGCTTCCGGACGTGCCGGCCTCGGCTGGCGCGTTCGTGCTCGCATTCCGAAAACCCGACACGACAGGAGATCATTCCTTTCCAGGACGTCCGTAAGGATTTTCCGGACAAGGAAAGAGAGCCCGTCATTTGGTGGAATGCGGACAGAGGTCGGACGGTTCGCCGGCTGACCTTGTCCTGTCCAAGACTGCAGGCGTCCGCGGGGAATTTCGATTTCTCAACGGCTTAATCGCATGGCCTGCATAGACGGGTGAAGACCGGATTTCACTTCGCGCCCCAGCTTCAAAACTGGCTTCGCGAAACGGGGTCTGGTTCGGACCTCGACACGCCGTGGGCCTCATGGGCTCCCGGAGGGCAGGCTTTGAATTGTCGTCTTGCCCGGCGTGTCCGATGGGTTTGGCCCGGAGGTTCAGGTTTGGGCGGGACGATGGGTGCAACCCGGCGGTCCCGCTTCTCGCGATGACCGCCAACCGGAGAGAGCTTGCTGTGGAACGAGCGGCAAAAAAGGAAGCGGTCGAACAGCTCAACGAGGTCTTCAAGACCACGAGCGTCGCGATCGTTGCTCAATATTCCGGCCTCACCGTTGCCCAGATGCAGAAGCTGCGCACGCAGATGAAGCAGGCTGGCGCCTCGGTGAAGGTCTCGAAGAACCGTCTCGCCAAAATTGCTCTTGAAGGCACTGACGTCGTTGCCATCGGCCCCATGCTGAAGGGGCCGACCGTGATCGCGACTTCCAACGATCCGGTAGCGGCGCCAAAGGTCGCCATCGAATTCGCCAAGGCGAACGAAAAGTTCGTCATCGTCGGCGGCTCGATGGGCAAGACCGTCCTGAATGTCGACGGGGTGAAGGCGCTTGCCTCGCTGCCGTCGCTTGACGAACTGCGCGGCAAGATCGTCGGCCTCATCGTGGCCCCGGCGACCAAGCTCGCTCAGCTCGCCAACGCGCCCGCGGGCAAGCTCGCGCGCGTCATCCAGGCTCATGCCTCAAAGGGCGAAGCGGCCTGACACCCTTCGCAAAACTCAAACCCGAACCAGACTTACACGTAAGGAAACTGAACAATGGCTGACTTGCAGAAGATCGTTGACGACCTCTCGAGCCTCACCGTGCTCGAAGCTGCCGAACTCGCGAAGCTCCTCGAAGAGAAGTGGGGTGTTTCGGCTGCCGCGGCTGTCGCCGTGGCCGGCCCGGCCGCTGGCGGCGCCGCTGCCGCTCCGGCGGAAGAGAAGACCGAGTTCACGGTCGTTCTCGCCAGCGCTGGCGACAAGAAGATCGAGGTCATCAAGGAAGTCCGCGCCATCACCGGTCTCGGCCTGAAGGAAGCAAAGGACCTCGTCGAGGGTGCTCCCAAGCCGCTGAAGGAAGGCGTGAACAAGGAAGAAGCCGAGAAGATCAAGGCGCAGATCGAGAAGGCTGGCGCCAAGGTCGAGCTCAAGTAAGCGCAGCTTGCTGGTGAGGTCCCGGGCGAGCATCAGCCCGACCCGGGGTCTTGGTCCGCTCCTCATCGAAGGGGTGAGCCGGATGCAAAAGGCGTGCGACGGAACGTCCCGACGCAGGCCGAACACGAAAAAGTGTGGGGATTTGAGGGTTTACCCCTCGAATCTCCACTATTGTCGCCCCATATCGGGTCGGCAGCACGAAAGCGCGGTGGGCAGGGATGCCGGATTTCCCTGTAAGCCGTTGGGAGAGCAGGCTATTTCGGGCTTTTGCAGTCCGTGAAGACAATCGTTGTGACGGGCGGGCGCGCTTCTGCGCCCCGCGCGTCGTTTTGCGTTTTGAAGGTCTGAAGAACAGATTCAGGACATTCCCGCCTGAACTGAGCTTTTGGCCCCCAAGACGGGTTCGAAAAATTCAACCCGGGAGCGGCGGCAGCCGCGTTCCGGACGGCGCGCCCAAGCGGGCGACGAAATGAGAGGCCACGATGGCGCAGCAGACATTCACCGGTCGCAAACGCGTTCGCAAGTTCTTCGGACACATCAAGGAAGTCGCCGAGATGCCGAACCTCATCGAGGTTCAGAAGGCGTCGTATGACCAGTTCCTGATGGTCGACGAACCGCCGGGCGGCCGTCTTGACGAGGGTCTGCAGGCGGTGTTCCGCTCGGTGTTTCCGATCTCCGACTTCTCGGGCACCTCGATGCTGGAATTCGTCCGCTACGAGTTCGAGCAGCCGAAATACGACGTCGACGAGTGCCGCCAGCGCGGCATGACCTTCGCGGCTCCGCTCAAGGTAACGCTGCGCCTCATCGTATTCGATATCGACGAGGAGACCGGCGCGAAGTCGGTGAAGGACATCAAGGAGCAGGACGTCTACATGGGCGACATCCCGCTCATGACGATGAACGGCACCTTCATCGTCAACGGCACCGAGCGCGTCATCGTCTCGCAGATGCACCGTTCGCCCGGCGTGTTCTTCGACCACGACAAGGGCAAGACCCATTCCTCGGGCAAGCTGCTGTTCGCCGCCCGCGTGATCCCGTACCGCGGCTCCTGGCTCGACATCGAGTTCGACGCCAAGGACATCGTCTATGCGCGTATCGACCGTCGCCGCAAGATTCCGGTGACGTCGCTGATGTTCGCGCTCGGCCTCGACGGCGAGGCGATCCTGTCCACGTTCTACAAGAAGATCCTCTACAAGCGGACCAAGGAAGGCTGGCGCGTTCCGTTCGACGCCAATCGCTTCCGCGGCTACTCGACCGTCAACGATCTGATCGACGCGGATACCGGCAAGGTCGTGCTCGAGGCCGGCAAGAAGCTCACCGTCCGTGCCGCCCGCCAGTTCCAAGAGAAGGGGCTGAAGGCGCTGCGCATGGCCGATGAGGAACTGGTCGGCAACTACGTCGCCGAAGACCTCGTCAATCCGAAGACGGGCGAGATCCACGCTGAAGCCGGCGAGGAAATCACCGACAAGCTGATGAAGGCGCTCAACGAGCAGGGCTACAAGGAGCTGCCGCTGCTCGACATCGACCACGTCAATGTCGGCCCCTACATTCGCAACACGCTCTCGGCCGACAAGAACATGACGCGTGAGGACGCGCTGTTCGACATCTACCGTGTGATGCGTCCGGGCGAGCCGCCGACGCTGGAATCGGCGCAGGCCATGTTCCAGTCGCTGTTCTTCGACGCCGAGCGGTACGACCTCTCCGCGGTCGGCCGCGTCAAGATGAACATGCGCCTCGACCTCGATGCGCCCGATACTCAGCGTACCCTGCGCAAGGAAGACATCCTCTCCGTCATCAAGACGCTGGTGGATTTGCGCGACGGCAAGGGCGAGATCGACGACATCGACCATCTCGGCAACCGCCGCGTGCGTTCGGTCGGCGAGCTCATGGAGAACCAGTACCGCATCGGCCTCCTGCGCATGGAGCGCGCGATCAAGGAGCGCATGTCCTCGGTCGACATCGACACGGTGATGCCGCAGGACCTGATCAACGCCAAGCCGGCGGCCGCCGCCGTGCGCGAGTTCTTCGGCTCCTCGCAGCTCTCGCAGTTCATGGACCAGACCAACCCGCTCAGCGAGATCACCCACAAGCGACGCCTGTCGGCGCTCGGACCGGGCGGTCTGACCCGCGAGCGTGCCGGCTTCGAGGTGCGCGACGTGCATCCGACGCATTACGGCCGCATCTGCCCGATCGAGACGCCGGAAGGCCCGAACATCGGCCTGATCAACTCGCTCGCGACCTTCGCGCGCGTGAACAAGTACGGCTTCGTCGAGACGCCGTACCGCAAGGTCAAGGACGGCCGAGTCACCGACGAGGTCGTGTACCTCTCGGCGATGGAGGAGGGCCGCTACACGGTCGCGCAGGCCAACGTGCCGCTCGACCCGAAGGGCCGCTTCACCGAAGACCTCGTGGTCTGCCGTCACGCCGGCGAAGTCTTGCCGGTGACGCCTGACAAGGTCGACTACATGGACGTGTCGCCGAAGCAGCTCGTTTCGGTGGCCGCGGCGCTGATCCCGTTCCTCGAGAACGACGACGCCAACCGCGCGCTGATGGGCTCGAACATGCAGCGTCAGGCGGTGCCGCTGGTTCGCGCCGAGGCGCCGTTCGTCGGCACCGGCATGGAAGGCGTGGTTGCGCGTGACTCGGGTGCCGCGATCGCGGCGCGCCGTTCGGGCGTGATCGACCAGATCGACGCGACCCGCGTCGTCATCCGCGCCACCGAAGATCTCGATCCGACCAAGTCGGGCGTCGATATCTACCGGCTGATGAAGTATCAGCGCTCCAACCAGTCGACCTGCATCAACCAGCGTCCGCTGGTGAAGGTCGGCGACGTCGTCAAGAAGGGCGACATCATCGCCGACGGTCCCTCGACCGATCTCGGCGAGCTCGCTCTGGGGCGCAACGTGCTGGTCGCGTTCATGCCGTGGAACGGCTACAACTTCGAAGACTCGATCCTGCTCTCCGAACGGATCGTGAAGGAAGACGTCTTCACCTCGATCCACATCGAGGAGTTCGAGGTGATGGCCCGCGACACCAAGCTCGGGCCCGAGGAAATCACCCGCGACATTCCGAACGTCTCGGAAGAAGCGCTGAAGAACCTCGACGAAGCCGGTATCGTCTACATTGGTGCGGAAGTGCGCGCCGGCGACATCCTGGTGGGCAAGATCACGCCCAAGGGCGAAAGCCCGATGACGCCGGAAGAGAAGCTCCTGCGCGCCATCTTCGGCGAGAAGGCTTCCGACGTTCGCGACACCTCGCTGCGCGTTCCTCCGGGCGTGCAGGGCACCATCGTCGAAGTGCGCGTGTTCAACCGTCACGGCGTCGACAAGGACGAGCGTGCGCTGGCGATCGAGCGGGAAGAGATCGAGCGTCTGGCCAAGGACCGCGACGACGAGCAGGCGATCCTCGACCGCAACGTCTACAACCGTCTTGCCGAGCTGCTCGAAGGGCGGCAGGGCATCGCCGGTCCGAAGGGCTTCAAGAAGGACACCAAGATCACCCGTGCGGTGCTCGAGGAGTACCCGAAGTCGCAGTGGTGGCTGTTCGCTTCGCCGAACGACAAGCTGATGGCCGAGATCGAGGCCATGCGGAAGCAGTACGACGAGTCGAAGAAGGGGCTGGAACAGCGCTTCCTCGACAAGGTCGAGAAGCTTCAGCGCGGCGACGAATTGCCGCCCGGCGTGATGAAGATGGTCAAGGTCTTCGTCGCGGTGAAGCGCAAGATCCAGCCCGGCGACAAGATGGCCGGCCGCCACGGCAACAAGGGCGTGGTGTCCAAGATCGTGCCGATCGAGGACATGCCGTTCCTCGAAGACGGCACGCATGCCGACATCGTGCTCAATCCGCTGGGCGTGCCCTCGCGCATGAACGTCGGACAGATTCTCGAGACCCATCTCGGCTGGGCCTGTGCCGGCCTTGGCAAGCGGATCGGCCAGACGGTCGATGCTTACCTGTCGAAGCAGGACATCAAGCCGCTGAAGGAAACCTTGAAGAAGGTCTATGGCGAGGACGAGACGATCAAGTCGCTCAACGACAGCGAACTGATCGAGCTCGGCCACAATCTGAGCCGCGGCGTGCCGATTGCGACGCCGGTGTTCGACGGCGCCAAGGAAGCCGACATCGAGGAGATGCTGAAGCTCGCCGGTCTCGACGCTTCGGGGCAGTCGACCGTCTATGACGGCCGTACCGGCGATCCGTTCGATCGCAAGGTGACGGTCGGCTACATCTACATGCTCAAGCTGCACCATCTCGTCGACGACAAGATCCACGCGCGTTCGATCGGTCCGTACTCGCTCGTCACCCAGCAGCCACTGGGCGGCAAGGCGCAGTTCGGCGGCCAGCGCTTCGGCGAAATGGAGGTGTGGGCGCTCGAGGCTTACGGCGCGGCGTACACGCTCCAGGAGATGCTGACGGTGAAGTCGGACGACGTCGCCGGCCGCACCAAGGTGTACGAGGCGATCGTGCGCGGCGACGACACGTTCGAGGCCGGTATTCCGGAATCGTTCAACGTGCTGGTCAAGGAAATGCGCTCGCTCGGCCTCAACGTCGACCTGCACAACTCCAAGATGGGACCGGCGCCGACGTCGGAAGCGGCCGAGTAATTCGACCTGTCGTGCCCGGCCTTCGCGGCCGGGCATTGGCGCCCCGCCTGAGGCCTTGAGGGCAGGGCGCCCCGCTAAGTGATTTTCGAATTTGCGGCCGGAGGCGACCGGCACGCGAGGAGAAGACGATGAACCAAGAAATTATGAATCTCTTCAACCCGACGACGCCGGCTCAGGTCTTCGACCAGATCCGGATCTCGATCGCGTCTCCAGAGAAGATTCTGTCCTGGTCCTACGGCGAGATCAAGAAGCCGGAGACCATTAACTACCGTACCTTCAAGCCCGAGCGCGATGGCCTGTTCTGCGCCCGCATCTTCGGGCCGATCAAGGACTACGAGTGCTTGTGCGGCAAGTACAAGCGCATGAAGTACAAGGGCATCATCTGCGAGAAGTGCTCGGTCGAGGTCACGCTGTCGCGCGTCCGGCGCGAGCGCATGGGCCATATCGAGCTCGCAGCCCCCGTCGCCCACATCTGGTTCCTGAAGTCGCTGCCCTCGCGCATCGGCCTCCTGCTGGACATGACGCTGAAGGATCTCGAGCGGATCCTCTACTTCGAATATTACGTCGTGCTGGAGCCGGGCCTCACCGCGCTGAAGGACCGTCAGCTCTTGTCGGAAGACGAGTATCTGAAGGCGCAGGACGAGTACGGCCAGGATTCCTTCACCGCCATGATCGGCGCGGAAGCGATCCGCGAGCTGCTCAAGGGCATGGACCTCGAGAAGCTCGAGGCCTCGTTGCGCCTCGAGATGCAGGAGACCGACTCCGACATCAAGCACAAGAAGCTGGCCAAGCGCCTGAAGATCGTGGAAGCGTTCCGCCACTCCGGCAACAAGCCGGAATGGATGATCATGACCGTGGTCCCGGTGATCCCGCCGGACCTGCGTCCGCTGGTGCCGCTGGACGGCGGCCGCTTTGCGACCTCGGACCTCAACGACCTCTACCGCCGCGTCATCAACCGCAACAACCGCTTGAAGCGGCTGATGGAGCTGCGCGCGCCCGACATCATCATCCGCAACGAGAAGCGCATGCTTCAGGAAGCGGTCGATGCGCTGTTCGACAACGGCCGCCGCGGCCGCGTCATCACCGGTGCCAACAAGCGCCCGCTGAAGTCGCTCGCCGACATGCTCAAGGGCAAGCAGGGCCGCTTCCGTCAGAACCTGCTCGGTAAGCGCGTCGACTATTCGGGTCGTTCGGTGATCGTGGTCGGTCCCGAGCTGCGTCTGCATCAGTGCGGCCTGCCGAAGAAGATGGCGCTCGAGCTGTTCAAGCCGTTCATCTATTCGCGGCTTGACGCCAAGGGTCTGTCCACCACCGTGAAGCAGGCCAAGAAGCTGGTCGAGAAGGAGCGGCCCGAGGTCTGGGACATCCTGGACGAGGTGATCCGCGAGCATCCGGTGCTGCTCAACCGCGCACCGACGCTGCACCGCCTCGGCATCCAGGCGTTCGAGCCCGTGCTGATCGAGGGCAAGGCGATCCAGTTGCACCCGCTGGTCTGCTCCGCGTTCAACGCCGACTTCGACGGCGACCAGATGGCCGTGCACGTTCCGCTGTCGCTCGAAGCGCAGCTGGAAGCGCGCGTGCTGATGATGTCGACCAACAACATCCTGCATCCGGCGAACGGCCAGCCGATCATCGTGCCGTCGCAGGACATCGTGCTGGGTCTGTACTACGTCTCGATCATGCGCGAAGGCCTGCCCGGCGAGGGCAAGGTCTTCGGCGACATGGCCGAGCTCGAGCACGCGCTACACGCGAAGGTCATCCACCTCCACACCAAGATCAAGTACCGGTGGGAAGGCATGGACGAGACCGGCAAGGTCTCCAGGCGCTGGATCGAGACCACCGCCGGCCGCGTGATGCTGGGCAATCTGCTGCCGAAGAATCCGCGGATCTCGTACGAGATCATCAACAAGCTGATGACCAAGCGCGAGATCTCGGGCGTGATCGACCAGGTCTACCGTCATTGCGGCCAGAAGGAAACGGTGATCTTCTGCGACCGCATCATGGCGCTCGGCTTCTACAACGCGTTCAAGGCCGGCATCTCGTTCGGCAAGGACGACATGGTCGTGCCGCACGGCAAGTGGAAGATCGTCGATACCACCCGTACGCTGGCGAAGGATTTCGAGCAGCAGTACAACGACGGCCTGATCACTCATGGCGAGAAGTACAACAAGGTCGTCGACGCCTGGTCGAAGGCCACGGAAGAAATCGCCAAGGCGATGATGAAGGAGATCTCCGCCACCAAGAAGACGGCGAGCGGAGCCGACGCCGACATCAACTCGATCTACATGATGGCTCACTCCGGTGCCCGCGGTTCGCCGGCCCAGATGCGTCAGCTCGCCGGCATGCGCGGCCTGATGGCCAAGCCGTCGGGTGAGATCATCGAGACGCCGATCATCTCGAACTTCAAGGAAGGCCTCTCGGTGCTCGAGTACTTCAACTCGACCCACGGCGCCCGCAAGGGCCTCGCGGACACCGCGTTGAAGACCGCGAATTCCGGCTACCTGACCCGTCGTCTGGTCGACGTGGCGCAGGACTGCATCATCACGCAGAGCGATTGCGGCACCAAGCTCGGCATCAAGATGCGTGCCATCGTCGATGCCGGCACCGTGGTCGCCTCGCTTGGTTCGCGCATCCTCGGACGCACGGCCTGCGAAGACGTGCGTGACAGCTCGGGCAAGGTGATCATCAAGCGCGACACGCTGATGGAAGAGAGCCATCTGGATGCCATCCAGCAGGGTGGCGTGCAGGAGGTGAAGATCCGCTCGGCACTGACTTGCGAGCTCGTCAACGGCATCTGCGGCAAGTGCTACGGCCGCGACCTCGCCCGCGGCACGCCGGTCAATCACGGCGAAGCGGTCGGCGTCATCGCGGCGCAGTCCATCGGCGAGCCGGGCACCCAGCTCACCATGCGCACCTTCCACATTGGCGGTGCGGCGCAGCTCAACGAGCAGTCCTTCGTCGAAGCCAACTTCGACGGCAAGATCATGATCAGGAACAAGGCCATCGCCCGCAACAGCGAAGGTCACCTGATCGCGATGGTGCGCAACATGGTGGTGGCGATCGTCGATGCCGACGGTACCGAGCGTGCGACGCACCGTATCCAGTACGGCTCGCGCCTGCACGTCGACGAGGGCGACAACGTCAAGCGCGGCCAGCGCATCGTCGAGTGGGATCCCTATACCCGTCCGCTCCTCACCGAGGTCGAGGGCACCATCGGCTTCGAGGATCTGGTCGAAGGGCAGTCGATCTCGGAAACGCTGGACGAGGCCACCGGCATCGCCAAGCGCGTGGTCATCGACTGGCGTTCGACCCGCGGCGGTTCGGACCTGCGTCCGGCCATCGTGGTCAAGGGCAAGGACGGCAAGGTGCTCAAGCTCGCCCGTGGCGGCGATGCCCGCTACATGCTGTCGGTCGACGCCATTCTCTCGGTCGACATCGGAGCCAAGGTTCAGCCGGGCGACATCCTCGCCCGTATCTCGACCGAAAGCGCCAAGACGCGCGACATCACCGGCGGTCTGCCGCGGGTGGCGGAGCTGTTCGAGGCACGGCGTCCGAAGGATGCGGCGATCATCGCCGAGATCGCGGGCACCATCCGGTTCGGCCGCGACTACAAGAACAAGCGTCGCATCTCGATCGAGCCGATGGACAAGACCGAGGAGCCGCGCGAGTACCTGATCCCGAAGGGCAAGCACATCCACCTTCAGGACGGCGACGTCGTCGAAAAGGGCGACTTCATCGTGGAAGGCAACCCGGCGCCGCACGACATTCTGGCGATCAAGGGCATCGAGGAACTCGCGGCCTATCTGGTCAACGAGATCCAGGAGGTCTACCGGCTCCAGGGCGTGCTCATCAACGACAAGCACATCGAGGTGATTGTTCGCCAGATGCTCCAGAAGGTGGAAGTCACCGACCAGGGCGACACGGACATGATCTCGGGCGAGCAGGTCGACAAGATCGAGTTCGACGCGCTGAACGAGAAGGCCAGGGAAGAGGGCAAGAAGCCCGCCACGGGAACGCCGGTTCTGCTCGGCATCACCAAGGCCAGCCTCCAGACCCGCTCGTTCTTCTCGGCGGCCTCGTTCCAGGAGACCACCCGCGTCCTCACGGAAGCGGCGGTCAACGGCAAGATCGATCCGCTCGAAGGCCTCAAGGAGAACGTCATCGTCGGCCGGCTGATCCCGGCAGGCACCGGCGCCTCCATGGCCAAGATCCGCGAAGTCGCCATGAAGCGCGACAAGCTGATCCTGGACGAGCGCGAGAAGCAGGCGGCCGTCGTGTCGCCCGCCCCGGAAGCGGAGCCGATGGCGCTGCCGCCGGCGGAATGATGCTTCATCCGTAGGAATACCGAGGACAATGAAAAGGCCGGCTTTTGCCGGCCTTTTTGCTGCTTTCCATGTTTATTGCGATGCGGGATCAGCTCTTGTTCATCTTTCCTTCAGCCGCAAAAGCGCTTCTGCTAGGAGAGCTTAGGCCGGTGGTCCCGTGTCGGGGGCAGGGCCGGAGACCACGGAACTCACATGCTTGATCTTGCAATCGTAGGCGGCGGCCCCGGCGGGCTGATGAGCGCTTGGTATCTGAAGCGCAAGCTCGGCGACCTCTGCCGCGTCACCATCTTCGAGGCATCCGATCGGCTCGGCGGCAAGATCGTCACGCGCAAATTCGATTCTGCGCCCGCGATGTACGAGGCCGGCGTGGCCGAGATCTACGACTACTCGATGACCGGCCCCGATCCGCTGCGCGAACTGATCCAGCATTTCGGGCTTCAGACCATTCCGATGGATGCCGAGCAGGTCCAGTTCGGCGGCGAGCTCCTCAACGACGTCGCGGGCATGCGCCGCAAATATGGCGCCAAGACCGCGGCCGCGATCGAGGCATTCCGCAAGCGCTGTACCGAGGTGATGTCGCCGATCGAATATTACGAGGGCGTCGGCGCGCACGACAACGAGAACCCCTGGGCCTACAAGACCGCCGAGCAGGTCCTCGACGAGGAGGTCGAGGACGAGACGGCAAAGCGCTTCTTCAAGGTCATGGCGCGCTCGGACATTGCGACCGAGAGCCACAACACCAACGGCCTCAATGCGCTCAAGAACTATCTGATGGACGTCGACGGCTATATCGGCCTCTATTCCATCCAGAACGGCAACGAGCAACTGATCGAGTGCCTCCAGTCGGAAGTCAATGCCGACATCCAACTCAACCACCGGGTGCTCACCGTCGGCAAGGCGCCGACCGGTCGCTACCAGCTCAAGATGATGAACGGCAGGGGGCCCGAGACGCGCGATTTCGATCTCGTGCTGATGTGCCTGTCGCATTCCTGGCTCGCCACCGTCGGCTGGGAAGGCGAGCAGCTGCGCAAGTCGATGGTCAAGCACGTCTCATACTTCGACCGCCCCGCGCATTACCTGCGCGTCTCGATCCTGTTCGACGAGCCGTTCTGGGGCCAGAAGATTTCCGGCGCCTGGTTCATGTCGGAGGCCTTCGGCGGCTGCTGCGTCTACAATGAGGGCGCGCGCCACGACGTCGGCAAGCATGGCGTCTTGAACTGGCTCATTGCCGGCTCTGACGCGCTGGCCTTTGCCAATCTGTCGGACCAGGAGCTGATCGACGCGGCGCTGAAATCGCTGCCGGCATTCCTCGGCAACGCGCGTTCGCATTTTATGGAAGGCAAGATCCACCGCTGGCTGTCGTCGGTGAACGCGCTGCCGGGCGGTCTGCCGGTGCGCGACGTGATGACCAATCACCGGCCCGAGCCGAAGGAGCATCCCGGTATCGTCGTGGTCGGCGACTATCTGTTCGACTCGACGTTGAACGGTCTGCTCGACTCCTCGGATGCGGCGACCGACATCATCCTGACGGAGATGATGCGGCTGCGCCGCGAGCGCGCGCAGGAGGACAAGCCGCGCTCCGACAAGATCGACCGCAATTATTTCGAGAACTATCGCGGCCTCGGTCCCTATCACGAGGCGTGGCGCCACTTCACCGATCCCGATTATCTCACCAAGCTGGTCGGCATCGTCTGGGGCGAGCCGAGGGGCGCCAAGCTGCTGGTCGCGGGCTCCGCCAGCGGCGAACTGGTCGGTGCACTGCGCGATCGCGGCATCGATGCATGGGGAATCGAGAACAACCGCGCCATTCATGCCAAGACGCCGAAGGCACTGAAGAAGTTCAACAAGCTCGGCTCGATCACAGACATGCCGTTCAAGGACGGTGCGTTCGACTTCGTGTTCGAGACCAGCCTCTGCCACGTTTCCCCGAAACAGGTGGCCCGCGCGATCCGCGAGCTGAATCGTGTGGTCAAGACCGGCGTCGTGTTCGGCTCGATCACCTCGGACATGGCGCCGGCACTGATCGACCGCTACGACCTGCTGCGCGGGGTCAAGAAGCTCGGCACCTGGTGGGAATGGTCCGAACTGTTCTTCGGCAACGGCTTCGATCTGTCGATGCACCGCAAGGACTGCACCGATGCGCTCTGGGAGGCCACGCTCGCCGCCAACAAGGGGCCGGGCCAGTGGTATGCCGACGCTGACAGCTTGCGCTATTCCTTCTTCGACAAGGTCGAGGACGAGGACGACGACTAGCAAGCCGCGGCCCCCCCGAATTTGCCAATTGTTTGCCGAATTCATCTTGATCGCATAGAATCGGTGCAATAGCGGTTGCCGCTATTCCTGCTTTCTCTGCGGTCATGCCGGCCGTCAGCATCGGTTGGTTTCATGGCGTCCAAGCCCCTCTCGCCCGACAAACAGAAGCCCGCCGTGGAAGAGGCGGCCGAGCGCGACGACAGGCTCGCCTCCAGCGCCAAGCCGGACCTCGAGGACCATGAGGATGACGAAGGCAAGGGGAAGCATGAGCTGGAGCTCGATGAGGACGATGAGGACGAGGATCTCGTCGTCTTTACTGCGCGCGAGGCTGCCGGTGCGCTCGCCACCATTGTCGGGTTCGTCAGGCCCTATCTGACCAACTACAAGCGGATGCTGTCATTCGTGGCGTTCGGCGTCTTGGTCGAGACCCTGTTCAACGTCATCATGCCGCTCAGCCTGAAGTACCTCATCGACGACGCGCTCGGCGAGGAGGACTTCCAGGCCCTCTACAAGATCCTCGGCGTGCTCGCGGTCGCCGGCATCTTCACCTCGATCGTCGCGGTCTGGTACGAGCGCTGGGACGCGCGGCTCGCTGCCTGCATCATTTCCGACGTGCGCAAACGCCTGTTCGAGCACGTCCAGGATCTGCCGGCGGCCTATTTCGGCCGCACCCGGCGCGGCGAGATCCTGTCGCGCTTTTCCGTCGATCTCTCGGCCTTCGAAGGTTCGGTCAAGACCTTTGCCAATAGCGCAGCGCTGCCGTTCCTGGAGCTGATCGCCGGCATCATCCTGATGGTGTTCCTGAACTGGCAGCTCGCGGCGGTCGCGCTGCTGGTGTTCCCGATCACGCTGATCGGTCCGCGCATCCTCACTCCGAAGGCAGTGCAGGCCAATTACGAGCAGAAGCTCAACGAGAGTGCGCTGCTCGGCATGGTGCAGGAGAACGTGGCGGCCCAGGCCGTGATCAAGGCGTTCAGCCTGCAGCGCAAGATGTTCGGCTTCTTCACCTTCCGCAACGACGAGACGCGCAACAAGATCGCCTCCGCCGCGTTCCTGTCGACCATGGTGGAGCGGACGGTCACCATCTCGGTGCTGCTCCTGCACCTGGTCGTGCTCGCGATCGGCGCATATCTGGCGACCAAGGGCCAGATCACCATCGGCACCTTCGTCACCTTCGAGAGCGCGTTCTGGGAGGTCTCCTACAACATCGCCCATGTGATGCATTTCATTCCGGTGTCGATCTCCTCGGCCGCCGCGATCCGGCACATCCAGGAATTGCTGGACGAACCGACGCGCGGCGCCGATCGCCCTGGCGCGCCCGACCTGCCACGCATCACCCACGACATCACCTTCGACCGTGTGACGTTCCAATACGAAGGCAGCCAGACGCCGGTGCTGGACAATCTCAGCCTTAAGCTCAATGCCGGCAAGCGCATTGCCATCGTCGGTCCCTCCGGCTCCGGCAAGAGCACGCTGCTCAATCTGATCCTGCGGCTCTACGTGCCCGACGAAGGCCGCCTCACCATCGACGGCGTCGACGTCCGCAAGGTGACGCTGGATTCGCTGCGCCGGAGCATGGCGGTAGTGTTTCAGGAGAACATGCTGTTCAACATGTCGATCCGCGAGAACATCCGGCTCGGCAAGGAGGGTGCGACCGATGAAGAGGTGGAGGAGGCGGCCAAAAAGGCCGAGATCCACCGCTACATCATGGGCCTGCCGCAGCGATACGACACCCCGGTGGGCGAGCGCGGCGATACGCTTTCGGGCGGCCAGCGCCAGCGCATCGCGATCGCGCGCGCGATCATCCGCAATCCGTCGGTGCTGCTGCTGGACGAAGCCACCTCGGCGCTCGACCAGACCACGGAAGCCGCGATCAACCGCACGCTGCTGAAGGTCGCCAAGGGCCGCACCATGATCTGGTCGACCCACCGCCTGACCTCGGTGGTCGAGATGGACGAGATCATCGTGATATCAGGGGGCAAGGCGATTGAGCGCGGCTCCCATGCCGAGCTGCTCGCCAGCAACGGCACCTATCGCAAGCTGTGGAACGATCAGGTCCACCAGCCCCATGGCGCGGTGGCTCACGCCGACGGCGACAGCGACGATGTTGACGAGGATGAAGACCTCGATGATGATGAGGACGACGAGGAGGAGTGACCGGGGTCGTTCGGCTGCAAAGCAATCGCCGTGCGCGATCCATGTCTCCTCGCCCAGAACGCGGACCCCGGCACCGAGTCGCTGATTCCCTGATGCGTGGCGTTCGGCCGACGCGAAGCCGCAGATTTTCGGCCCTTGGATTGGGCGCGCCGGCCCATCGGGGATCGACCAACGCTAGCCGAAAATCCAGGCGAGACTGGGCATCGTGGCGCGCCACGGAAGACTGGAAAGCCTGCCACGAGCCAGCGGATTGGGGTGTGGGCTGGAAAACACGCTCACTTTGGTAATAAAGCTACATTTAGTCCGGGTATAATTGTCTTCGGACCTAGCAAATGGAGCGCTTCATTCCCATGTGAGGCAGGGGCAGTGAGGTGGCCAAGAGGCTGTTTCTGCAGGCGCCTGAAGCGCTTTGTGACTGTCGTTTCACCTTGACTTGATCGATTCTCACTTATAGAAAGCGCCTCACTTAACGACAGGCGGTGAGCATCGCCAGCGTCGGAACGGGCCACCCGTTTGATCCCTCAGGGGATCGCTAAGGCGGGCACCAACCTCGACGAATGCCGCTCAAACGCTGTCGATCATAGCTAGGCAATGCCAGTGCGATTTTAGTTCTCTTGAGCACGTTCTCATGAGATCGAACTCGGATGCATGACCTCAGTGCGCGGGCCACGGCATTGTGCTGACCGGTCCAATACTGCGGTCCTCTGTGGCGTCGAAGCGCTTTCCGCTCGGTGATGGAGCGGTTGGCGCAATTTCGCTTTGTGCGGATTGATCTGCGCAAGGCGGCTCCGTCGGGCCGGTAGCTCGAAAGAATTTGCGGTCCCGGCAACGGGCCGCGGCAAGACAGCGGACCCGAAAGGGGCCGCGGCAGAACAAAGGGTAAGGCCAGGATGCCGACGATCAACCAGCTGATCGCTCAACCGCGGGAAGTGCAGAAGTCGCGCAAGAAGGTGCCGGCGCTGCAGCAGTCGCCGCAAAAGCGTGGTGTTTGCACCCGCGTCTACACCACGACCCCGAAGAAGCCGAACTCGGCGCTTCGTAAGGTCGCCAAGGTGCGCCTGACCAACGGCTTCGAGGTGATCGGCTACATCCCCGGCGAAGGTCATAACCTCCAGGAGCACTCGGTGGTCATGATCCGCGGCGGCCGCGTCAAGGACTTGCCCGGCGTGCGCTACCACATCCTCCGCGGCGTTCTGGATACCCAGGGCGTCAAGAACCGTAAGCAGCGTCGTTCGAAGTACGGCGCCAAGCGTCCGAAGTAAGCGGGAACCTCGTCCATGTCTCGTCGCCATTCTGCTGAAAAGCGTGAAGTCCTTCCCGATCCGAAGTTCGGGAACATCATCGTCACGAAGTTCATGAACTCGGTGATGTATGCCGGCAAGAAGTCGGTCGCCGAGGGCATCGTCTACGGTGCGTTCGGTATCATCGAAACCAAGACCAAGCAGAACCCGCTCGGCGTGTTCGAGCAGGCGCTCGAGAACGTCATGCCGACGATCGAAGTGCGTTCCCGCCGCGTCGGCGGCGCGACCTACCAGGTTCCGGTCGAGGTTCGCTCGACCCGCCGGCAGGCTCTCGGCATTCGCTGGCTGATCGCGGCCGCGCGCGAGCGCAACGAGAAGACGATGACCGAGCGGCTCTCGGCGGAGCTTTTGGACGCATCGAACAACCGGGGGAACGCCGTCAAGAAGCGCGAAGACGTGCACCGCATGGCGGAAGCCAACCGCGCCTTCTCGCACTATCGCTGGTAACGGCGAAACCAACGGACTCGCAAGGAACACCCCATGCCCCGCCAACATGCCATCGAGGACTACCGTAATTTCGGTATCATGGCGCATATCGACGCCGGCAAGACGACGACGACCGAGCGCATCCTCTATTACACCGGCAAGAGCCACAAGATCGGCGAAGTGCACGAAGGTGCCGCGACGATGGACTGGATGGAGCAGGAGCAGGAGCGTGGCATCACGATCACCTCGGCTGCGACCACCGCGTTCTGGAACGGCAAGCGCCTGAACATCATCGACACGCCCGGCCACGTCGACTTCACCATCGAAGTTGAGCGCAGCTTGCGCGTGCTCGACGGCGCCGTCTGCGTGCTCGACTCGAACCAGGGCGTCGAGCCCCAGACCGAGACGGTCTGGCGCCAGGGCGACAAGTACAAGGTTCCGCGCATCGTCTTCGCCAACAAGATGGACAAGATCGGTGCGGACTTCTTCAAGTGCCTGGCTGACATCGTCGATCGCCTCGGCGCCAAGCCCGTCGCGATTCAGCTTCCGATCGGTGCCGAGAACAACTTCAAGGGTCTCGTCGACCTCGTGAAGATGAGGGGCGTCGTCTGGAACGATGAATCGCTCGGCGCGAAGTTCGACTATGTCGATATTCCGGAAGAGCTCGTCGATCAGGCCAAGGAATACCGCGAGAAGATGGTGGAAGCCGCCGTCGAGCTCGACGACGACGCCATGGCCGCTTATCTCGACGGCAAGGAGCCGGACGAGGCGACGTTGAAGCGGCTGATCCGCAAGGCGGTGCTGACCGGCGCGTTCTATCCCGTGCTGTGCGGCTCGGCCTTCAAGAACAAGGGCGTGCAGCCGCTGCTCGACGCCGTCGTCGACTATCTGCCGTCGCCGCTCGACGTGCCCGCGATCAAGGGCACCGACGACAAGGGCAACGAAGTCGTGCGCAAGGCGGACGACAAGGAGCCGTTGGCGCTGCTCGCGTTCAAGATCATGGACGACCCGTTCGTCGGCACCATCACCTTCTGCCGCATCTACTCCGGCGTTCTACAGAGCGGCACCGGCGTCGTGAACTCGACCCGCGAGAAGAAGGAGCGCATCGGGCGCATGCTGTTGATGCATGCGAACAACCGCGAGGACATCAAGGAAGCCTATGCCGGCGACATCGTCGCGCTGGCCGGCCTGAAGGAAGCGCGCACCGGCGACACGCTGTGCGATCCCGACAAGCAGGTGATTCTGGAGAAGATGGAATTCCCCGAGCCGGTCATCGAGATCGCGATCGAGCCGAAGTCCAAGGCCGACCAGGAGAAGCTGGGCGTGGCGCTGGCCAAGCTCGCCGCGGAGGATCCGTCCTTCCGCGTGTCGACCGACCACGAGTCCGGCCAAACCATCCTCAAGGGCATGGGCGAACTTCATCTCGACATCAAGGTCGACATCCTCAAGCGCACCTACAAGGTCGACGCCAACATCGGTGCGCCGCAGGTGGCGTTCCGTGAGCGCATCACCAAGCGGGTGGAGCACAGCTACACCCACAAGAAGCAGACCGGCGGTACCGGCCAGTTCGCGGCCGTGTCGTTCATCGTCGAGCCGAACGAGCCCGGCAAGGGCTTCGAGTTCGAATCGAAGGTCGTCGGCGGCGCGGTGCCGAAGGAATACATCCCCGGCGTCGAGAAGGGCCTGGAGAGCGTGCTGTCGTCCGGCGTGGTCGCTGGCTTCCCCGTGGTCGACGTCAAGGTGACGCTCGTCGACGGCAAGTATCACGACGTCGACTCGTCGGCGCTCGCCTTCGAAATCGCCTCGCGCGCCTGCTTCCGCGAAGCGCTCCAGATGGGCAAGTCCGTCCTGCTCGAGCCGATCATGAAGGTCGAAGTGGTGACCCCGGAAGACTACACCGGCTCGGTCATCGGCGACCTGAACTCCCGGCGCGGTCAGATCCAGGGTCAGGACATGCGCGGCAACGCCAACGTCATCAATGCGATGGTGCCGCTCATGAACATGTTCGGTTACGTGAACAATCTGCGCTCGATGAGCCAGGGTCGCGCGACCTTCACCATGCAGTTCGACCACTACGCAGAAGCGCCGGCCAACGTGTCGGCAGAAGTCCAGAAGAAGTTTGCCTGATTGTCGTCGGTCTCAAGCTGACGATTGAACGGAGAGTCAAATGGCCAAAGCAAAGTTTGAACGTAACAAGCCGCACTGCAACATCGGCACCATCGGTCACGTCGACCATGGCAAGACGTCGCTGACCGCGGCGATCACCAAGATCCTCGCCGAGACCGGCGGCGCGACGTTCACCGCGTACGACCAGATCGACAAGGCGCCGGAAGAGAAGGCGCGCGGTATCACCATCTCGACCGCCCACGTCGAGTATGAGACGAAGAACCGCCACTACGCCCACGTCGACTGCCCCGGCCACGCCGACTACGTCAAGAACATGATCACCGGCGCCGCCCAGATGGACGGTGCGATCCTGGTCGTGTCGGCCGCTGACGGCCCGATGCCGCAGACCCGCGAGCACATCCTGCTCGCCCGTCAGGTCGGCGTGCCCGCGCTCGTCGTGTTCCTCAACAAGTGCGACATGGTTGACGATCCGGAGCTGCTCGAGCTCGTCGAACTCGAAGTCCGTGAGCTGCTCTCGAAGTACGAATTCCCCGGCGACAAGATTCCGATCATCAAGGGTTCGGCACTGGCCGCTCTCGAAGATTCCGACAAGAAGCTCGGCCACGACGCCATCCTCGAGCTGATGCGCAACGTCGACGAGTACATCCCGCAGCCGGAGCGTCCGATCGACCAGCCGTTCCTGATGCCGGTTGAAGACGTGTTCTCGATCTCGGGCCGCGGCACCGTCGTGACCGGCCGTGTCGAGCGCGGCGTCGTCAAGGTCGGCGAGGAAATCGAGATCGTCGGTCTGCGCGCGACCCAGAAGACCACCGTCACCGGCGTCGAAATGTTCCGCAAGCTGCTCGATCAGGGCCAGGCCGGCGACAACATCGGCGCGCTGCTCCGCGGCACCAAGCGCGAGGACGTCGAGCGCGGCCAGGTTCTGGCCAAGCCCGGTTCGGTCAAGCCGCACACCAAGTTCAAGGCAGAGGCCTACATCCTCACCAAGGAAGAGGGCGGTCGCCACACCCCGTTCTTCACCAACTACCGTCCGCAGTTCTACTTCCGCACCACCGACGTGACCGGTGTCGTGCACCTGCCGGAAGGCACCGAGATGGTGATGCCGGGCGACAACATCGCGATGGAAGTGCACCTGATCGTGCCGATCGCGATGGAAGAGAAGCTCCGCTTCGCGATCCGCGAAGGCGGCCGCACCGTCGGTGCCGGCGTCGTCGCCTCGATCATCGAGTAAACAAGCGAATAGGGAATGGTGAGTGGCGAATAGGGAGTTCTATTTCGCTACTCGCTACTCGCCACTCTACTCAAAGAAAGCACGGCAATGAACGGCCAAAACATTCGTATCCGTCTCAAGGCGTTCGACCATCGTATCCTCGATACGTCGACCCGTGAGATCGTGAACACGGCGAAGCGCACCGGCGCGCAGGTCCGCGGACCCATTCCGCTGCCCACCCGCATCGAGAAGTTCACCGTCAACCGTTCGCCCCACGTCGACAAGAAGAGCCGCGAACAGTTCGAGATGCGCACTCACAAGCGCCTGCTCGACATCGTCGATCCGACCCCGCAGACCGTCGATGCTTTGATGAAGCTCGACCTTGCCGCCGGTGTCGACGTCGAGATCAAGCTCTAAGATTTTGGATCCCGTTCGCGTCAAGCGGACAGAAAGAACAGGAAGCAAGCCGATGCGCTCCGGAGTGATCGCACAAAAGGTCGGGATGACGCGGGTCTTCACGGAGGCCGGCGAACATATCCCCGTGACCGTGCTGAAGCTCGGCAATTGCCAGGTCGTAGGCCACCGCACCGAAGAGAAGAACGGTTACGTCGCGCTCCAGCTCGGTTCTGGCAGCCGCAAGACCGTTTACATGCCCAAGGCCGAGCGCGGTCAGTTCGCCGTCGCCAAGGTCGAGCCGAAGCGCCGGGTCGAGGAATTCCGCGTCACCGCGGATGCCATGATCCCGGTCGGCGCCGAGATCCAGGCCGATCACTTCGTCGTCGGCCAGTTCGTCGACGTGACCGGCACCTCCGTCGGTAAGGGTTTTGCCGGCGGTATGAAGCGCTGGAACTTCGGCGGTCTGCGCGCCACGCACGGTGTGTCGATCTCGCACCGCTCGATCGGTTCGACCGGTGGCCGTCAGGACCCCGGCAAGACCTGGAAGAACAAGAAGATGCCCGGCCACATGGGTGTCGATCGCATCACCACGCTCAATCTTCGTGTCGTCCAGACCGATGTCGAGCGCGGCCTGATCCTCGTCGAAGGCGCCGTTCCCGGCTCCAAGGGCGGCTGGATCCGCGTGCGCGACGCCGTCAAGAAGCCGCTGCCGAAGGAAGCTCCGAAGCCCGGCAAGTTCAAGGTTGCTGGCGAAGCGGAAGTCGCCCCGGCTGCGCAGGAGGCGTGAGATGGAATTGAAGGTCACGACCCTCGAAGGTAAGGAAGCCGGCTCGGTCCAGCTTTCCGACGCCATTTTCGGCCTCGAGCCGCGCGAGGACATCATCGCGCGCTGCGTGCAGTGGCAGCTCAACAAGCGCCAGGCCGGCACGCACAAGGCCAAGGGCCGCGCCGAGATCTGGCGCACCGGCAAGAAGATGTACAAGCAGAAGGGCACCGGCGGTGCTCGTCACGGCTCGGCCCGCGTGCCGCAGTTCCGTGGCGGCGGCCGTGCCTTCGGCCCGGTGGTGCGCTCGCACGCCACCGACCTGCCGAAGAAGGTCCGCGCGCTCGCGTTGAAGCATGCGCTCTCGGCCAAGGCCAAGGACGGCGATCTCGTCGTGATCGAGAAGGCCGCGCTGGAAGCCGCCAAGACCAAGGCGTTGCTCGGTCACTTCTCGGGCCTGGGACTCACCAACGCGCTGATCATCGATGGTGCCGAGCTCAACAACGGATTTGCCGCGGCCGCGCGTAACATCCCGAACATGGACGTGCTGCCGATCCAGGGCATCAACGTCTATGACATCCTGCGCCGTCAGAAGCTCGTTCTGACCAAGGCCGCCATCGATGCGCTGGAGGCGCGCTTCAAATGACGAAGAACATTGAGCCTCGCCACTACGACGTGATCCTGTCGCCGGTCGTGACCGAAAAGGCGACGATCGCCTCGGAGCACAACAAGGTGCTGTTCAAGGTGGCCGCGAAGGCGACCAAGCCGCAGATCAAGGAAGCGATCGAGAAGCTGTTCGACGTCAAGGTCAAGAGCGTCAACACGCTGGTCCGCAAGGGCAAGACCAAGGTCTTCCGCGGCAATCTCGGCTCGCAGTCGAACACCAAGCGCGCGATCGTGACCCTCGAAGAGGGTCACCGGATCGACGTCACCACCGGTCTGTAAGGTCGTACGACGATGGCACTGAAGACATTCAATCCCACGACGCCGGGCCAGCGCCAGCTGGTCATGGTCGATCGTTCGGCCCTTTACAAGGGCAAGCCGCTGAAGGCGCTGACCGAGGGCAAGAAGTCCTCGGGCGGTCGCAACAACACCGGCCGCATCACCGTGCGCTTCCGCGGCGGCGGTCACAAGCAGACGCTGCGCACCGTCGACTTCAAGCGCGAGAAGATCGACGTGCCCGCGACGGTCGAGCGGCTCGAATACGATCCGAACCGCACCGGATTCATCGCCCTGATCAAGTATCAGGACGGCGAGCAGGCCTACATCCTGGCGCCGCAACGCCTGGCCGTTGGCGACACCATCGTCGCCGGCAACTATGTCGACGTGAAGCCGGGCAACGTCATGCCTCTCGGCAACATGCCGGTCGGCACGATCATCCACAACATCGAGGTCAAGATCGGCAAGGGCGGCCAGCTCGCCCGTTCCGCGGGCACCTACGCCCAGCTCGTCGGTCGCGACCAAGACTACGTCATCATCCGCCTGAACTCGGGCGAGCAGCGCCTCGTGCACGGCCGTTGCCGCGGCACGATCGGCGCCGTGTCGAACCCGGATCACATGAACACCTCGATCGGCAAGGCCGGCCGCAAGCGTTGGATGGGCCGTCGGCCGCACAACCGCGGTGTCGCGATGAACCCGATCGACCATCCGCACGGCGGTGGTGAAGGTCGTACCTCGGGCGGTCGCCACCCGGTCACTCCGTGGGGCAAGCCGACCAAGGGCAAGAAGACCCGCACCAACAAGTCGACCAACAAATTCATCCTCCTAAGCCGCCACAAGCGGAAGAAGTAAGGAACGCCGGACATGGTTCGTTCAGTCTGGAAAGGCCCGTTCGTCGAGGGTTCTCTGCTCAAGAAGGCAGATGCCGCGCGCGCGTCCGGCCGTCACGACGTCATCAAGATCTGGAGCCGTCGCTCGACGATCCTGCCGCAGTTCGTCGGCCTGACCTTCGGCGTCTACAACGGTCAGAAGCACGTGCCGGTGGCCGTCAACGAGGAAATGGTCGGTCACAAGTTCGGCGAGTTCTCGCCGACCCGGACCTTCCATGGCCACTCCGGCGACAAGAAAGCCAAGAAGGCTTGAGGATTAAACGATGAGCAAACCTAAGCGCGAACGGAGCCTCGCCGACAACGAGGCCAAGGCGGTCGCCCGGATGCTGCGGGTAAGCCCGCAGAAGCTCAACCTGGTCGCCCAGCTCATTCGCGGCCGGAAGGCGTCTGCCGCGCTCGCTGACCTGCAGTTTTCGCGCAAGCGGATCGCGGTCGATGTGAAGAAGTGCCTGGAATCGGCTATCGCCAATGCCGAGAACAATCACGACCTCGACGTCGATGATCTCGTCGTGGCGCAGGCTTTCGTCGGCAATGGCCTCGTGATGAAGCGCTTCGCCGCCCGCGGCCGTGGCCGCTCGGGCCGTGTCTACAAACCATTTTCGCAACTGACGATCATCGTTCGTCAGGTCGAAGCCGAAGCAGCAGCCGCTTAAAGGCGCAGGAGAACACGATGGGTCAAAAGATCAATCCGATCGGTCTGCGTCTCGGCATCAACCGGACCTGGGATTCTCGCTGGTTCGCCGGCAAGCAGGAATACGGCAAGCTGCTGCACGAGGACGTCAAGATCCGCGAGATCCTGCACAAGGAACTCAAGCAGGCCGCCGTCGCCCGCATCGTGATCGAGCGTCCGCACAAGAAGTGTCGCGTCACCATCCACTCGGCCCGTCCGGGCGTGGTGATCGGCAAGAAGGGCGCCGACATCGACAAGCTGCGCAAGAAGGTCGCGGACATTACCTCGTCCGACGTCGTCATCAACATCGTCGAGATCCGCAAGCCGGAGCTCGACGCGACGCTGGTGGCCGAGTCGATTGCGCAGCAGCTCGAGCGCCGCGTGGCGTTCCGCCGCGCCATGAAGCGCGCCGTGCAATCGGCAATGCGTCTCGGCGCGGAAGGCATCCGCATCAACTGCTCGGGACGCCTTGGCGGTGCGGAAATCGCGCGCATGGAGTGGTACCGCGAAGGTCGCGTGCCGCTGCACACGCTGCGCGCCGACATCGACTACGGCGTTGCGACCGCGTTCACAACCTTCGGCACGTGCGGCGTCAAGGTCTGGATCTTCAAGGGCGAGATCCTCGAGCACGATCCGATGGCCCAGGACAAGAGAATGGCCGAAGGCGAGACGGGCGGCAGTGGTGATCGTGGTGGCCGTCAGCGCCGCGATTCGGCTGCAGCCTGAGCCAGCACAGGAATTTGAGGGCTTAAAGCCATGATGCAACCTAAGAAAACGAAGTTCCGGAAGGCGCATAAGGGCCGCATCCACGGCGTTGCGTCTTCGGGCGCGACGTTGGCCTTCGGCCAGTACGGCTTGAAGGCGACCGAGCCTGAGCGCGTCACCGCGCGGCAGATCGAAGCCGCCCGCCGCGCGCTGACCCGCCACATGAAGCGCGCCGGCCGCGTCTGGATCCGCGTGTTCCCCGACGTTCCGGTGTCGAAGAAGCCGGCCGAAGTCCGCATGGGCTCCGGCAAGGGTTCGCCGGAACTGTGGGTCGCGCGCGTCAAGCCGGGCCGGGTGCTGTTCGAGATCGACGGCGTCAACACCCAGACCGCGCGCGAGGCGCTGACCCTGGCGGCCGCCAAGCTGCCGATCAAGACGCGCTTCGTCGAGCGCATTGCGGAGTAATGCCCATGGCCCAGATGAAGATCGAAGACATCCGCGCGATGAGCCCCGACCAGCAGGATGATGCCATCCTGAACCTGAAGAAGGAGCGCTTTAACCTGCGCTTCCAGCGCGCCACTGGGCAGCTCGAGAACACCTCGCGCCTGCGCGAGGCTAGGCGCGACATCGCCCGGATCAAGACCGTCGCCGCGCAGACGCGCGCGAAGAAGAAGTAAGAGGCTTACGAAGATGCCGAAACGTACTCTGCAGGGCGTGGTCGTCAGCGACAAGCAAGCCAAGACCATCGTGGTGCGCGTCGACCGCCGCTTCACGCACCCGATCTACAAGAAGACGATCCGCCGTTCGAAGAACTATCACGCGCACGACGAGAGCAACCAGTTCAAGCCGGGCGACGTGGTGTGGATCGAGGAATCGAAGCCGATTTCGAAGTTGAAGCGCTGGGTCGTGATCCGGGGCGAGCACAAGAAAAGCGCCTGATCTGTTGGCTTTAGCCGACCGACTTCAGGGAAATGTTGAGCGCCGGCTGGGCTGGCGCAAAGAGAAGAGGACGAGGTGCATCAATGATTCAGATGCAGACCAACCTCGACGTGGCCGACAATTCTGGCGCACGCCGTGTCATGTGTATCAAGGTGCTCGGAGGCTCCAAGCGCCGCTACGCCACGATCGGCGACATCATCGTCGTCTCGATCAAGGAAGCCATTCCGCGTGGCAAGGTGAAGAAGGGCGACGTGATGAAGGCCGTCGTGGTGCGCGTCCGCAAGGACATCCGCCGCGCCGACGGTTCGGTGATCCGCTTCGACCGCAACGCGGCCGTCCTGATCAACAACCAGGCCGAGCCGGTCGGGACCCGCATCTTCGGGCCCGTGCCGCGCGAGCTGCGCGCCAAGAACCACATGAAGATCATTTCGCTCGCGCCGGAGGTGCTGTGATGGCTGCGAAGATCCGCAAGGGCGACAAGGTCGTCGTGCTGACCGGTCGCGACAAGGGCCGGACCGGCGAGGTGTTCGAGGTGCGCCCCGACGCCGGGACCGCGCTCGTGCGCGGCATCAACATGGTCAAGCGTCACCAGAAGCAGACGCAGGCCCAGGAGGGCGGCATCATCTCGAAAGAGGCGCCGATCCAACTGTCCAACATCGCGTATGTCGGCAAGGACGGAAAGCCGACCCGCGTCGGATTCAAGATTCTGGCGGACGGCAAGAAGGTCCGCATCGCCAAGAGCTCGGGAGCTGAGATCGATGGCTGAGGCCGCTTACACGCCGCGCCTGCGCGCGGAATATGATGGGAAGATCCGCACGGCTCTGACCGAGAAGTTCGGTTACGAGAACGTCATGCAGGTTCCGCGTCTGGATAAGGTCGTGCTAAATATGGGCGTTGGCGATTCCGTCAACGATCGCAAGAAGGCCGAGACCGCCGCTGCCGAACTGACCCAGATCGCCGGCCAGAAGGCGATCGTGACCTATTCGCGCGTCGCGATCGCGACCTTCAAGCTGCGTGAGAATCAGCCGATCGGCTGCAAGGTCACGCTGCGCAAGGCGCGCATGTACGAGTTCATCGATCGCCTAGTGACGGTCGCGCTGCCGCGCGTCCGCGACTTCCGCGGCCTGAACCCGAAGAGCTTCGACGGCCGCGGCAACTACTCGCTCGGCATCAAGGAGCACATCATTTTCCCCGAGATCGACTTCGACAAGGTCACGGAAGCCCGCGGTATGGACATCACCGTCTGCACCACGGCCAAGACCGACGAAGAGGCGAGGGCCTTGTTGACCGCTTTCAATTTCCCGTTCCGGCAGTGAGACGCTGAGCTAAAGCCTCTCAAACGCGGATACCCAGGAGCCAAGCATGGCAAAGAAGAGTTCAGTCGAGAAGAACAACCGGCGCAAGCGGATGGTGAAGAACGCCGCCGCCAAGCGCGAGCGGTTGAAGGCGATCATCGCCGACAAGAAGCTACCGATGGAAGAGCGCTTCGCTGCGACGTTGAAGCTGGCGGAAATGCCGCGCAACTCGTCGGCGACCCGCATCCGTCTGCGTTGCGAGCTGTCGGGCCGTCCCCGCTCGAACTACCGCAAGAACAAGCTGTCCCGTATCGCGCTGCGCGACCTTGGCTCCAAGGGCATGGTCCCGGGCCTCGTCAAGTCGAGCTGGTAAGGAGGGTCGTTTAGATGTCTACGCACGATCCAATCAGCGATCTGATCACCCGCATCCGCAACGCGCAGATGCGCTCCAAGACCAAGGTCTCCACGCCTGGCTCGAAGATGCGCGAGAACGTGCTCGAGGTGCTGAAGTCCGAGGGCTACATCCGCGGTTACGCCACGCTTGAGCATCCCTCGGGCCGCAGCGAGATCGAGATCGAGCTGAAGTATTTCGACGGCGAGCCCGTCATCCGCGAGATCGAACGGGTCTCCAAGCCGGGGCGTCGTGTCTACGCCTCGGTGAAGGCTCTGCCGCGGGTCAACAACGGACTCGGCATTTCGGTGTTGTCGACGCCGAAGGGGATTATGGCCGACCACAGCGCGCGCGACGCGAATGTGGGCGGCGAAGTCCTCTTCACGGTGTTCTGAGAAGGATTTTTGATCCATGTCACGTGTTGGCAAAAGGCCTGTAGCGGTTCCGTCGGGCGTTACCGCGACCGTTGATGGGCAGACCGTCAAGATGAAGGGGCCGAAGGGCCAGCTTCAGTTCGTCGTCCATGACGACGTCGAGGTGAAGCTCGAGAGCGGCGAGATCAAGGTCAAGCCGCGGTTCGAGACCAATCGCGCGCGGGCGCTGTACGGCACCGCTCGCGCTCAGGTCGCGAACCTCGTCGAGGGCGTCACCAAGGGCTTCGAGAAGAAGCTCGAGATCACCGGCGTCGGCTACCGCGCCGCGATGCAGGGCAAGAACCTGCAGCTTGCGCTCGGTTACAGCCACGACGTGATCTATCCGATCCCGGAAGGGATCACGATCACCGTGCCGAAGCCGACCGAGATCACGGTGACCGGCAGCGACGTCCAGCGCGTTGGCCAGGTCGCAGCCGAGATCCGCGGCTATCGCCCGCCGGAGCCCTATAAGGGCAAAGGCGTGAAGTATGCTGGCGAATTCATCTTCCGCAAGGAAGGCAAGAAGAAGTAACGGAGCCGGTCATGTCGAAAGCCAAGGTTACGAATGCCCGGCGCAAGCGGAGTGTGCGGCTGAAGCTGCGCCGCTCCGGTGGTGGCCGTCCGCGCCTGTCGGTGTTCCGCTCGTCCAAGCACATCTACGCCCAGGTCATCGACGACCTGAAGGGCGAGACGCTGGCCTCTGCCTCTTCGCTCGAGAAGTCGATGCGGGACGGCGGCAAGACCGGCGCCGACATCGATGCGGCGAAGGCGGTCGGCAAGCTGCTGGCGGAGCGCGCTGCCGAGAAGGGCGTCAAGGAAGTCGTGTTCGATCGCGGCAGCTATCTCTATCACGGGCGCGTCAAGGCTCTTGCCGACGCCGCGCGTGAGAGTGGGCTGAGCTTCTAACAGAATTTGAGGATTGAGGCGCAAGCCTCTGAAGGATTGGAAAAACCATGGCAGCTGAACGCGAACAACGTGGTGGACGCGATCAACGCGGCGGCGGACGTGAACGCAGGGAGCGCGAGGAGCGCGACAGCGAGTTCGTCGACAAGCTCGTCCACATCAACCGCGTGGCCAAGGTCGTCAAGGGCGGCAAGCGCTTCGGTTTCGCAGCGCTGGTCGTGATCGGCGATCAGAAGGGCCGCGCCGGCTTCGGTCACGGCAAGGCGCGCGAAGTGCCTGAGGCGATCCGCAAGGCGACCGAATCCGCCAAGCGCAACCTGACTCGCGTGTCGCTGCGCGAGGGCCGCACGCTCCATCACGACATCGCCGGCCGTCATGGCGCGGGCCGTGTCTACCTGCGTGCCGCCCCGGCCGGCACCGGCATCATCGCCGGTGGCCCGATGCGCGCCGTGTTCGAGACGCTCGGCGTCCAGGACGTGGTGGCGAAGTCGATCGGCTCGTCGAACCCGTACAACATGGTTCGCGCCACCTTCGACGCGCTGAAGCATCAGGATTCGCCGCGCTCGGTTGCTGCCCGCCGCAACATCAAGGTGTCCACCCTCCAGTCCCGTCGTATCGGCGGTGACGCCGAGGCGACTGCCGACTAACGGAAGCTTTTCGGAGTAGACTCCCATGGCCAAGGCCGCAAAGACGATCAAGCTCGAGCAGACCGGCAGCGCGATCCGCCGCCATCACTCGCAGCGCTCGACGCTGATCGGGCTCAAGCTCAACAAGATCGGGCGCACCAGCGAACTGCCGGATACCCCGGCCGTTCGCGGCATGATCGAGAAGGTTCACCATCTCGTCCGCATCGTCGACGAGAAGTAAGAAGCGGCGCAGGATCCCGAAAAGCGGGCACCCGGTTTTCGGTGAAGATCGTGCGCAAGACACAAGGAGAAGGGCGATGAAGCTCAGCGATATCGCCGACAACGCCGGCTCGCGCAAGAAGCGTATGCGCGTCGGCCGCGGCATCGGTTCGGGCAAGGGCAAGCAGTCGGGCCGCGGCGGCAAGGGCCAGACCGCGCGTTCGGGCGTGCGCATCAAGGGTTTCGAAGGCGGCCAGATGCCCATGCATCGCCGTCTGCCCAAGCGCGGCTTCAACAACATCTTCCGCGTCGAGTTCGCCGAGATCAATCTCGACCGGCTCCAGGAGGCAGTCGATGCCAAGAAGATCGACGCCGGCAGCGTCGTGAACGTCGAGGCGCTGGTGAAGGGCGGCGTGCTGCGCCGCGCCAAGGGCGGTCTGCGGCTGCTCGGCCGCGGCGAGCTCAAGTCCAAGCTCAACATCGAAGCGCATGGCGCCTCCAAGACCGCGATCGCGGCGGTCGAGAAGGCCGGCGGTTCGGTGAAGATCCTCGCCCCTGCCAAGGAAGAAGGCGAGGCGGCGTAACAACTGCGTCATTGGCCCGCGCCTCGCGGGCCTTTACGCATGCGGGACGATGGACTTATCGGAGCCGAGCCCCAGATAATGTCCGGCGTCCGCTAAAGCATGATCGGGACCCGAAGGACCGCGTTAACGCAAAGTGTGAAGCGGTTTTCCGAGAAGATCATGCTGAAAACGACAATCTAGAGCGCGACGGTGAGGCATCCTGATCTCATCGCGCTTTAGAGTAGCCCGGCCGCGGGCATGACGGCGCAACAGGCGGCGGGAGAAAGTCCAAGATGGTCTCTGCAGCGGAACAACTGGCAGCCAATCTCAATTTCGGCGCGTTCGCCAAGGCCGACGAACTGAAGAAGCGCATCTGGTTCACTCTGGGTGCGCTGCTCGTTTATCGGCTCGGCACCTACATCCCGCTGCCCGGCATCGATCCCAACATCTGGGAGCAGGTGTTCCGGTCCCAGGCGGGCGGCATCCTCGGCATGTTCAACATGTTCGCCGGCGGTGGCATCCACCGCATGGCGATCTTCGCCCTGAACATCATGCCGTATATCTCGGCCTCGATCATCATCCAGCTCCTGACCACCGTCTCACCGCAGCTTGAGGCGCTGAAGAAGGAAGGCGAGGCCGGCCGCAAGACGCTGAACCAGTACACCCGCTATCTCACCGTCATCCTGGCCGCGTTCCAGTCCTACGGCATCGCGGTGGGCCTCGAGGGCGCCGGCAACGTCGTCAGCGAGCCTGGCCTATTCTTCCGCCTGTCCACGGCGATCACACTGACCGGCGGCACCATGTTCCTGATGTGGCTCGGCGAGCAGATCACCTCGCGCGGCATCGGCAACGGCATCTCGCTGATCATTCTCGCCGGCATCGTCGCCGAGCTGCCCGCGGCGCTCGCCAATATGCTCGAGCTCGGCCGTCAGGGTGCGATGTCGACCGGTCTGATCCTGGTCGTCATCATCATGGCGGTCGCCGTGATCGCCTTCATCGTGTTCATGGAGCGCGCGCAGCGCCGCCTGCTGATCCAGTATCCGAAGCGTCAGGTCGGCAACAAGATGTTCGAGGGCCAGTCCTCACATCTGCCGCTCAAGCTCAACACCTCGGGCGTGATCCCGCCGATCTTCGCGTCCTCGCTGCTGCTGCTGCCGACCACGGTGGCGAACTTCAACGCCGGCAGCGGACCGGAATGGTTCCAGTGGATCACCACCCAGCTCGGCCACGGCCGTCCGCTGTTCCTGATCATGTATCTGGCGCTGATCGTTTTCTTCGCCTTCTTCTACACCGCGATCGTGTTCAACCCGACCGAGACCGCGGACAATCTGAAGAAGCACGGCGGCTTCATTCCGGGCATCCGTCCCGGCGAGCGCACCGCCGAATATATCGACTACGTGCTGTCACGCATCACCGTGCTCGGCGCGATTTATCTGGCGATCGTCTGCTTGATTCCGGAGATCCTGATCTCCTACGCCTCGGTGCCGTTCTACTTCGGCGGCACCTCGCTGCTGATCGTCGTCAGCGTCACCATGGACACCGTGGCGCAGGTGCAGGGCTATCTGCTGGCGCATCAGTACGAAGGCCTGATCCGCAAGTCGAAGCTGCGCGGCCGCCGCCGCTAAGCGCAGCGTCCCCCGAAGGCGGCGCGATTGCGCCGCCGATTCGCTCCGCCAGCAACACGCGGCGCCTGCACGGCAGCAGCAGCCATTCGGTCATATCGGCAGAGCTGTTCTCACAGCAGCACAATCACTGATTTCAAAGCCCTTCTTGGCGACAGCCCATCCGCTCCCCTATGATGTGGGTAGCGGTGCAGCGCCGATTATGGTTTGCACTGTCCTTGATCTTCAAACACAGGTGCGCGACGTATCGCTCACCAATCCGGGGGGCGTACGCCGATGAGAATTATACTTCTGGGACCGCCGGGGTCGGGCAAGGGGACCCAGGCGCAGCTGCTGGTGCAGCGCTATGGCATCGTCCAGCTCTCGACCGGCGAGATGCTGCGCGCGGCCGTTGCGGCAGGAACGCCGGTCGGGCTGAAGGCCAAGGAGATCATGGCGAGTGGCGGCCTCGTGCCCGACGAGGTCGTGGTCGGAATCATCTCCGACCGCATCGACCAGCCGGATGCCAAGAACGGTTTCATCCTCGACGGTTTCCCACGCACCGTGCCGCAGGCCGAGGCGCTGGACGAGCTGCTCAAGCGCAAGCATCTCAAGCTCGATGCCGTGATCGAGCTGCGTGTCAACGAGAGCGCACTCCTGAACCGCGTCGAGACCCGCGTCGCCCAGATGCGCGAGCGCGGGGAGGAGGTCCGGGTCGACGACACCCCGGAGGTCCTGACCAAGCGCCTCGCCAGCTACCGCAGCCAGACGGAACCGCTGATTCACTACTATTCCGAGCGGCGGAAGCTCTCGACCATCGACGGCATGATGGCCATCGACGAGGTCACCCGTGCCATCCACCGCCAGCTCCTGGCGCTCGGGGCGGTCGAGCCCAAGACCCACGGCAAGACGCATGCCCGCAGCGCGGCCAAGGCTGCGCCGGCCAAGAAGGCCAAGGCAGCGAAGACAGCGGCCAAAAAGCCGGCAAAAACGGCCAAAAAGGCGGCCAATTCCGCTAAAAAGGCCGCCAAGAAAGCCCTGAAGAGCGCCGGGAAGGCCACCCGGAAGACAGCAAAGAAGGCGACCAGGAAGACTGCCAAGAAGGCCGTCAAGAAGGGTGCCAAAAAGGCCGCAAAAAAGGTCACGAAAAAGCGAGCCAAACGCTAGCAGCGGTTGACGAGCGCCCCCGGAATCCCCTAATAAGCCCCGCATCCAAGTCGGATAGTTTCAGACGATGCCGGGCCCCAGGAAGACCGGGGGTGGGCGTCGTGTTCGCGTTTGTGAACACCTGCCCGAGAACACAAGCACTTAAAGCCCGATCCTGACGAGGATCGGCGATAGGAGAGAAGGCCGTGGCCCGTATTGCCGGCGTGAACATTCCCACCAACAAGCGCGCGCTGATCGCGCTCCAGTATATCCATGGCATCGGCCCGAAGATCGCCAGTGAGATCCTGGAGAAGGTGAAGATCCCCGCGGATCGTCGCGTCAATCAGCTCAGCGACGCCGAAGTGCTCCAGATCCGCGAAGTGATCGACCGCGACTATCTCGTCGAGGGCGATCTGCGTCGTGAGGTCGGTATCAACATCAAGCGTCTGATGGACCTCGGCTGCTATCGCGGCCTGCGTCATCGTCGCGGTCTGCCGGTGCGCGGTCAGCGCACTCATACCAACGCGCGCACGCGCAAGGGCCCGGCGAAGGCCATCGCCGGCAAGAAGAAGTAAGTTTTCGCAGCCAATCGCGGCGTGTGGTGAACGGGGGATGACCCGTTCGCCACGCGCCTTTCGTTCCACAGGTGTAGCCGCTGGCATTACGGCGGCGTTTGAGATCGTCAGGAAAGGGACTCAATGGGCAAGGAAGCCACCCGCGTTCGCCGTCGTGAGCGCAAGAACATCGCCTCCGGCGTCGCGCATGTGAACTCGTCGTTCAACAACACGACCATCACCATCACGGATGCGCAGGGCAACACGATTGCCTGGTCTTCCGCCGGCACGATGGGCTTCAAGGGCTCGCGCAAGTCGACCCCGTATGCCGCGCAGGTTGCAGCCGAGGACGTGTCCAAGAAGGCGCAGGAGCACGGTATGCGCACGCTGGAAGTCGAAGTGGCCGGTCCCGGTTCGGGCCGCGAATCGGCGCTCCGCGCGCTCCAGGCCGCGGGCTTCACCGTCACCTCGATCCGCGACGTGACCACGATCCCGCACAACGGTTGCCGTCCCCGGAAGCGTCGGCGCGTTTAATACGAAATTGCGAGCGCGTCGGCGCTCGCGATGTTTTTTTTGCGAAGCCGCGGGAATCATCCGCGGCCTTTCTCCAACGCCAGTATTTGAGTTTTTCAAATTGACTGGCCTGTATGGGTGAAACAGTGACGATCCAGAAAAATTGGCAAGAACTGATTCGACCGAACAAGCTCCAGGTTACGCCTGGCAGCGACTCGAACCGTTTCGCGACCATCGTCGCCGAGCCGCTCGAGCGCGGCTTCGGCCAGACCCTCGGCAACGCGCTGCGGCGCATCCTGCTCTCCTCGCTCCAGGGCGCGGCGGTGCAGTCGGTGCACATCGACGGCGTGCTGCACGAGTTCTCCTCGATCGCTGGCGTCCGTGAGGACGTCACCGACATCGTGCTCAACATCAAGGACATCTCGATCAAGATGCAGGGCGAGGGCCCCAAGCGCATGGTCGTGAAGAAGCAGGGCCCGGGCGTCGTCACCGCTGGCGATATCCAGACCGTCGGCGACGTCACCGTGCTCAACCCGGACCTCCAGATCTGCACCCTCGACGAGGGTGCGGAGATCCGCATGGAGTTCACGGTCTCGACCGGCAAGGGTTACGTGCCCGCCGAGCGCAACCGTCCCGAGGACGCGCCGATCGGCCTGATCCCGGTCGACAGCCTGTACTCGCCGGTCCGCAAAGTCTCCTACAAGGTCGAGAACACCCGCGAGGGTCAGATCCTCGACTACGACAAGCTGACCATGACGATCGAGACCAACGGTGCGATCTCGCCGGATGATTCCGTGGCCTACGCCGCGCGCATCCTCCAGGATCAGCTCAACGTGTTCGTCAATTTCGAAGAGCCGCGCAAGGAAGTTGCCCAGGAGATCATCCCGGACCTCGCCTTCAACCCGGCTTTCCTCAAGAAGGTGGACGAGCTCGAGCTCTCGGTGCGTTCGGCCAACTGCTTGAAGAACGACAACATCGTCTACATCGGCGATCTCGTGCAGAAGAGCGAAGCGGAAATGCTCCGCACCCCGAACTTCGGCCGCAAGTCGCTGAACGAGATCAAGGAAGTGCTGGCCCAGATGGGGCTGCACCTCGGCATGGAAGTGCCGGGCTGGCCGCCGGAGAACATCGACGAGCTCGCCAAGCGCTTCGAGGATCACTACTGATCGACTTCACCGTCGTGGCCGGAGACATCCGGCCACGATTTTCATGGGCGAACGCAGGAAGCCCACCTGAGCAACTTGTCCGACGAACCGTCGCGGCAGTTCATACGTAAGGAATAAACACATGCGTCACGGCAAGGTTCATCGGAAGCTCAACCGCACGGCCGAGCATCGCAAGGCGATGTTCGCTAACATGGCGGCTGCGCTGATCAAGCACGAGCAGATCGTCACCACGCTGCCCAAGGCCAAGGAGCTCCGCCCGATCGTCGAGAAGCTCGTCACCCTCGGCAAGAAGGGCGGCCTGTCGCTGCGCCGCCAGGCGATCGCGGAGCTGCGCGACCTCGACATGGTCAAGAAGCTCTTCGATACGCTCGCGACCCGCTACAAGGACCGCCAGGGCGGCTACACCCGCATCATCAAGGCCGGCTTCCGCTACGGCGACAACGCCCCGATGGCCGTAATCGAGTTCGTCGATCGCGACGTCGATGCCAAGGGCCAGGATTCTGGTCCGGTGCAGGAAAAGGAAGCCGAGGCGGCGTAAGCCTTTCGGCAGTACGAAATTTGAAAGCGGCGCCCTCGGGCGCCGCTTTTTTTCCGTGCCGTGCTTCGAGCGCCGGAAGGGTGGAGCTTCGCTTTTTTGGAGCAGCGGGAATCCGAAGGAGCTCGATCAAAGCCATCGGAGGATCAGCAGCAAGCCCTACGATAGCCGCGGAACGTGGCTTGTGCATGTGGATGTCTCTTCCGAAGTTTGGAAGACGCCCGACCCGGATCTGCAGAATTCGGCGACCGTGCGTTTCGCACCGAACGCTGCAGAAAGCTTCGCGAGCACTCTGAATGATGGCACGCTTTCGCTTTGCGCGCCCTAAGATTCCCGTGTTGTGGCCGTTGGTACTCACGCGTCGGTGAGCGGTGATTGCGATGGCACGCGGGGCACATATCTCCACCAACCTCAATGGAGATAACGCATGAACATCGACCTTTCGGGAAAAACCGCGCTGGTGACCGGCTCCACTGCCGGCATCGGCCGCGCCATCGCCAAGGGCCTTGCCGCTTCGGGCGCCAGCGTCGTGATCAACGGCCGCGGCCGGAACAAGGTCGATGCCGCCGTCCGCAAGCTGGAAGAGACCGGCGCCAAGATCCGTGGCATCGCCGCCGACGTCTCAACGGCGGCAGGCTGCGAGGCGCTCGTGGCGGCGCTTCCCGAGATCGACATCCTCATCAACAATGCCGGCATCTTCGAGCCGAAGGAGTTTTTCGAGATTCCCGACGAGGACTGGAGTCGCTTCTTCGAAGTCAACGTGATGAGCGGCGTCCGTCTGTCGCGGGCGTATATGAAAGGCATGTTGAAGCGCAATTGGGGCCGCATCGTCTTCATCTCCTCGGAGTCCGGACTCAACATTCCCGTCGAGATGATTCACTACGGCATGAGTAAGACGGCCCAGCTCTCGGTCGCGCGGGGCCTCGCGCAGCTCACTCGCGGCACCGGCGTCACAGTTAATTCCGTGCTGCCCGGCCCGACCATGTCCGAGGGCGTCGAGACCTTCGTTAAGGATCTCGCTGGGCAGAACGGACAGTCGGTGGAAGAGGCCGCCGCCAATTTTGTCAGGCAGCATCGCCCGAGTTCGCTGCTGCAACGCTTCGCCAGCGTCGACGAGATCGCCAACATGGTGGTCTATGTCGCGTCCAAGGAAGCATCCGCGACCAACGGTGCGGCGTTGCGGGCGGAAGGCGGCATCGTCAACACCATTGCGTGAGGCCGGCATGACAGCCTATGTGATTTCCGAAGTCGAGATGCGCGATCCCGATGAATTTGAAGCCTATCGTACGCTGGCCGCGAAGACGATTGCGCAATACGGCGGGCGTTATCTGGTCCGCGGCGGCAAGGCTGAACTGGCCGAAGGTAATCTTCCACCGAAGGCTATCGTCATCGTCGAATTTCCGTCGATGGCGAGGCTGAAGGAATGGTACGCTTCAACGGAATATGCCGAAGCGCTAAGAGTGCGGCAGACGGCGCTGGAGCGGCGGCTGATGTTCGTCGAAGGCGTGGCGGAAACGTAGGGTGGGTTACGCCTTCGGCTAACCCACCCTACGCACCGACGCCGGAGCCGCTACCACCCCTCCAGCACGATCTTGCCGCGTGACTTGCCGCTTTCGAGCAGCGCGTGCGCGCGCTTGAGGTTGGCCGCATTGATGGTGCCGAAGGTCTGGTCGAGCGTGGTGCGCAACACGCCCTTGTCGATGAGGTCGGCGACGTCATTGAGCAGATGATGCTGCGCGATCATGTCGGGGGTCTGGAACGAGGAACGCGTGAACATCGACTCCCAGTGCACCGAGATCGCCTTGCCCTTGAATGTGCTCATGGCGAATTCCTGCGGATCGTCGATCAGGCCGAACTTGCCCTGCGGTGCCATGAACTCAGCGATCGCCTTGTAGTGCTGGTCAGTGAAGGTGAGGCTTGCGACCAACGCGACCGGCGGCAGCCTCAAGCTCTCGATCTGCTCCTTCATCGGCTTGCCGTGGTCGATCACCGCATGGGCGCCGAGATCGAGGCACCATTTTTGCGACTCCGGCCGCGTCGCGGTCGCGAGCACCGTGAGGCCAGTGAGGCGGCGGGCGAGCTGGATCAGAATCGAGCCGACGCCACCGGCGCCACCAGTGATCAGCAGTGTGCGCATATCGACGCTCTTGCCGGGTACTGCGCCGAGACGGTCGAACAGAAGCTCCCATGCGGTGATGGAGGTGAGGGGAAGGGCGGCCGCTTGCGCGAACGACAGGCTCTTCGGCTTGTTGCCGACGATGCGCTCCTCAACCAGGTGGTATTCCGAGTTGGTGCCCTGACGCAGAATAGAACCAGCGTAAAACACTTCATCACCTGGCTTGAACAGCGTGACGTCGGGACCGATGGCATCGACGACGCCCGCCGCGTCATAGCCGAGGATCTTGATCTCGCCCTCGGACGGGGTGGCGCGCTTGCGCACCTTGTAGTCGACCGGGTTGGCCGAAATCGCCTTCACGGCGACGCGGATGTCGCGCCCTCCGGGCTCGGGTTTTGCGGTCTCGAAATCAATGAGTGAATCCGCGTCCTCGATCGGAAGCGATTTCTTGTAGCCGACGGCCTTCATGGCTTGTCTCCATCAGATGGCTTCTGTTCGCCCGCCGCCCTAACTGTCGCTCTGGCCCCGATTTGGCAAGTACTGTAAATTTGGGGATATAGTCCCTGTTTGGATACTATCGGGAAAACACGCATGAAACGGCGCAATTTTGCCCGGCGCCCCGGCTGCTCGGTCGAGGCGACGCTGGATCTGATCGACGGCAAGTGGAAGGGTGTCATCCTCTACCACCTCCAGAGCGGCACCCAGCGCTTCGGCGAATTGCGCCGCCGGATGCCCGGCATCACCCAGCGCATGCTGACCAAGCAGCTTCGCGCGCTGGAGGAGGACAAGCTCGTGATTCGGAAGGTCTATGCGGAGGTGCCGCCGCGCGTGGAGTATTGCCTCTCCGAACTCGGCGAGAGCCTCAAGCCAGTCATCGACATCCTGAAGGCCTGGGGCGAGAGCCACCAGCAGCGGCTGTCCTGTGCGCCGCCGCCGGTCGTGGTGAAGAAGCCGAAGCGCGCGGCGTAAACATCCGGGAGCGGATCGTTCTGCTCCCGGATGAGATTGCCTCAGAACGCGAACTGTGTGCGCATCGCGACGGCGTCGAACTTCGAGCCGACATCGGCGGTCGAGATCGGCGAGGCCTGCCGTGACACAGTTCCGTGCAGGTAGTCGAGCATGAAGCGGACGTTGCCGTTGACGTACCAGTTGAGC
>NZ_JADPKH010000118.1:0-45964 GCF_023073835.1 Bradyrhizobium sp. 153
TAATCTTCTCCATGGAACGGTCCTTCCTTTGTGGCGCCTCTCTACGCGACCACGTTAGGCACTTTTGATGCCGGTTCGAAGGGCCGTTCCACACCATCAATGAAGGGGGGCAGTCCGCCGCCGGCGCTGCTATCGAGCATCTGTTGCAGATGCATCCGCATTCCGCGCAAGCGACGCAGGCTGCACGCCAGAAGCAGCAGACGCTTGCCGATTGGCTGGCCTCCGAAACCGAATCCCGCGGCGGTGCCGGAATGATTCCGCAGTTGGTCGGCGAGGTGCATGTGGTCCCCGAATTCCTCGGCAATCGCGCGCCGTTCGCGGATCCTGATGCGCGTGCGCTGATTGCCGGGCTCGATATGCGCGCGGATCTGGACAGCCTGCTGGCGCTTTATCTCGCCGGGCTGTGCGGTCTCGGCTGCGGCGCGCGGCAGATCGTTCGCGCCCAGCAAGACAAGGGCATCGCGGTCGATACGATGGTGGTCAGCGGTGGCGCCGCAAAGAGTCCCCTCGTGCGGCAAGTCGTCGCCGATATGACAGGCTTGACGGTCGCCGCGTCGGCCTCACCGGAGGCCGTCCTGCTCGGCTCCGCCATGCTTGGATCGGTTGCTTCGGGCGACCATGCCGATCTCGGCGAGGCGATGCAGGCGATGTCGGTTCTGGGAGACATCCATCGACCCCAGGCCGCTCTGGCAGATTGGGCCGACCGGCGCTTTGCAGCCTTCGAGGCCCTGCAAAAGGTCGGTCGGGATATCAGAAGCGCTTCCTAGCCGCTCTGCAGGCTGGACCCGGTGTCCCCAGGCACGCTCGTTTCTGGCGCCCGTGTTGGCTGTTGTGCGCGAGGGCCCTCGACCCTCTTTCATCATATCGACACATATGTCATGATAGAAATACAAATGTATAGTCCAGGTGTCCTTGCCTGGCGAGGGAGGGCTGCCCATGGGTAGGAAAGTCGCATTCATTGCGGCCTTGTTCGGCGCGTTGGCACTGGCTGGTCCGGCGCAGGCACGGGTCGAGGTCCAGTGGTGGCACGCCATGAGTGGCGTCCTCGGCGACCGGCTCAATGAGCTGGTCGAGAAGTTCAACAGCTCGCAGGACAAGTACACGGTCGTGGCGGTTGCCAAGGGAAACTATGACGAGGTGACCAACGGGGTGATCGCCGCCTATCGCGCCAAGCGGCCGCCGGAGATGGTGCAGATCGCCGAGCGCGGTTACATGACCATGCTGCTGTCAGGGGCCATCGTTCCCGTGCAGGATCTGGTGGAGCAGAAGGGTTACAAGATCGACTTTTCTGATTTCATCAAGCCCGTGGCGAGCTTCTGGAGCTACAAGGGGCGGATGTCCGCGATGCCCTTCAACTCGTCGACGCCCATCTTCTGGTACAACAAGGATCACTTCCAGAAGGCCGGCTTCGACAAGCCGGCCGAAACCTGGCAGGAGCTGGAGAAGCAGCTCTACGCCATCAAGTCCAAGGGGATCAGCGAGTGCGGCACGGTGCTGCCCGGCGATTTCTACTGGAGCCTGCTCGAGAACTACAGCGCCATCAACAACCAGCCCTACGGCACGCTCGCGAACGGCTTCGACGGGCTCGGCACCGAGTTCGTCTACAACAAAACGAAGGTGGTATCGCAAGTCGCGCGGCTCAAGAAATGGCTCGATGACGGTGTGATGCAGATCGCGGGCCAGGGCTTCAGTCCCGAGCAATTGTTCACGTCGGGCCGGTGTTCGACCTTCGTCAATTCGACCGCCTCGCACGGCAACATCGAGCGCAACGCGACCATCAACTGGAGCGCCACGTTCCTGCCGCACGAGAGCGACATTAATCCGCCGCTCAACAGCACCATCGGGGGCGGCGCCATCTGGGTCATGAAGGGTCACACGCCGGAGCGCTACGAGGCCGTCGCGGCCTTTCTGGATTTCGTCGCCCAGCCGGAAACCCAGGTCTGGTGGCACGGTGCGACCGGTTATGTTCCCGCCACCAACCGCGCCTATGCGCTCGCGCGGGAGCGGGGCTATTACAAGGATCATCCGACAAGAGAGATCGCGGTGCTGCAGCTCTCGCGCGGCACGCCGAACGAGAACTCGCGCGGCTTCCGCTTCGGCAACTTCGTGCAGACGATGCTGGCGCAGCGCCAGGAGGTCGAGGCCGTGTTCGCCGGTCAGAAGCAGCCACAGCAGGCGATGGATGACGCAGTCAAGCGGGGTAACGAGATCCTGCGGCAGTTCGAGAAGCTCAATGCCGGGAAGACTCCGGAAACCGAGCGTCCATGACGCTGCGCCTGTCCATCCCGTGGCGTGACGCTTGCGCCCCCGTGCTTCAGAGAAGGCACGGGAGCGGCGGGTCCAAGGCCCAGCCGGTGGCGGCCGCCGGCAGCTCGCGCAGGGCGGGAAAGACGCGGCGGCGCGAGGAGGCCGGACTGAAGCGCGCCAATTTTGGCGACGGTCCGGGCCTGCCGACGCTGCTGTTGCTGCCGCAATTGCTGATCCTGCTGTTCTTCTTCTTCATTCCATCGCTGCGGGCGCTGATGCAATCCGTCCTGCTCAGCGATCCCTTCGGCAATAATGTCCAGTTCGTCTGGTTCGACAATTTCAAGGCGCTGCTGGCGAGCACCGACTACCGCCAGTCGATCGCGGTGACGTTCTGGTTCACGGTGGCGCAGAACGTGCTGACCTTGGGCAGCGCGCTCGTGCTGGCCTTCGCCACCGACAGGATCGTGCGCGGTCGCTCGGCCTATCGCACGATCATCCTGTTGCCCTATGCCATAGCGCCCGCGATCGCCGGCATCCTGTGGGCTTTCCTGTTCAATCCGGCGGTCGGCCCGCTCGCGCAGGTGCTGCACAGTTTCGGCATTGCCTGGGACCCCAACCTCAATCCGACCGATGCGCTGATCCTGGTGACGCTGGCCGCGTCCTGGAAGCACATCTGCTACGACTACATCTTCCTGGTCGTAGGATTGCTCGCGGTGCCGGTCTCGCTGATGGAGGCCGCCGCCGTGGACGGCGCGGGACCGATCCGCCGCTTCGTCTCGATTGCGCTGCCGATGCTCGGGCCCACCATCTTCTTCCTCACGGTGATGAACTTCATCTATGGTTTCTTCGAAACTTTCGCCATCATCGATGCCGTGACGAAAGGCGGACCAGCCGGTGCGACCAACATTCTGGTCTACAAGGTCTTCGTCGACGGCTTCGTCAATCTCGATCTCGGCTCCTCGGCCGCACAATCGGTCCTCCTGATGAGCTTTGCGCTGATCTGCACGCTGCTGCAATTCCGCTACTTCGACCGCAAGGTCAATTACGGGGTCTAGCCGCATGGTCGAACGCTCGCCGGTCCTCAACATGGTCTGCCATGCGATCCTCATCGCGGGCGCGCTGATGGTCTGCGTACCCCTGTATTTCGCCTTCGTGGCGGGCTCGCTCACGGTGGCCGAGGTGCAGAAGGTGCCGCTGCCATGGCTGCCGGGCGGCCAGTTGTTGGACAATCTGCAGCTGGCCTGGAGCAAGGGCAATTTCAGCCGCACCTTCGCCAATTCGATCATCGTGGCGCTCGGCATCACGGCCGGCAAGATTGCGGTATCGCTGCTCTCGGCCTTCGCGATCACCTATTTCCGCTTCCGCTATCGAATGCTCGCATTCTGGCTCATCTTCATGTCGCTGATGCTGCCGATCGAGGTTCGGATCGTGCCGACCTTCGAAGCCGTGGCAAATGCGGCGCTGCCGCTGCAATGGCTCCTGGAAACTCTGCGTGTCGCCGATCTCTGGACCTGGATCAGCGGTCATAAGATCGCGATCGCGCTCGAATGGAACATGGTCAATACCTATCCCGGGCTGATCCTGCCGTTGATCGCCTCGGCCACCGCCACGTTCCTGTTTCGGCAGTTCTTCCTGACGATCCCGGAGGAGCTGTGCGAGGCGGCGCGGCTGGACGGCGCCTCGCCGCTGCACTTCTTCTGGAGCATCCTGCTGCCGCTGTCCGTGCCGAACATGGTGGCGCTCGCCATCATCCTGTTCCTGTTCGGCTGGAATCAGTATCTCTGGCCGTTGCTGTTCACGACCGACAAGGACATGGCAACGGCGGTCATCGCGTTGAAGGGCCTGATCCCGCGCTCCGACAGCGAGCCGGCCTGGAACATCGCCATGAGCGGTGCGCTTCTCACGATGTTGCCGCCGGTATTGGTCGTTCTGCTGTTGCAACGCTGGTTCATCAAGGGTCTTGTCGACAGCAGCAAGTAGGTCTGATCATGGTTTTCATCGCCGGGCATCGCGGCGGACGCAATCTTTGGCCGGAGAACAGCCTGACCGGCTTCCGCAATCTGTGCGGGGAAGGGGTCGACGCAGTCGAGTTCGACGTCCATCAGAGCACGGATGGCGGTCTTGTCGTGATCCATGATCCGCTGCTCGATCGCACCACCTTCGAGACCGGGCCGGTGGGCGAGCGCAGCCTGCGGCAATTGACGGCAACGCGCCTGCGCGATGCCGGCGATGACTGCATTCCGCCCCTGGACGAGGTGCTCGATGTGTACAGCGAGACCACGTTCGAGCTGCATATCGAGATCAAAACGGATGCCCTCGGCAATCCCTATTCCGGCCTCGAGGCGCGCCTGATCGACCAAATCAAGCGCCGGGGCTTGGAACGGCGCGCGGTCGTCACCTGCTTCGTGCCCGGCGTGATCGAGACCGTGCGCCGGCTGTGGCCGGAGGCGCGGGTGCTCGTTTCGCTCGACCGCCGTTCCGCAGAGATGATGGGCGGGATTGAGCCCGCGCTGGCGCAATTGGCGGCTATTCCCGGCTGCATCGTTGCGGTTGAAAAATCGCTGCTGGGGCTCGCCTTGCCGCTCGCCCTTAGGATGCTCGGCTCCGAGCGCCTCGGCGCATGGGTGACCAACGAGCCGGAGGATATCGCTTACTGGCTTGCCCAGCCGGTGCGGCAGATCACGACCGATCGGCCGGATCTCGCCGTGAGCATTCGTCGCAGGCTCGAAACGATGCCGGCGCGCCCATGATTCCGCGCCGCCGCTTTCTCGTGGGATCGCTGGCGAGCGCCGCCCTGGCTGCGCCCGCCGGCTTCGTGCGGGGAGCGCCGGTGTCGTTCAGCGCAGATCCCTTCACGCTCGGTGTTGGCTCGGGATGTCCGCGTCAGGATCGCGTCATGCTGTGGACCCGCCTCGCGCCGCAGCCGCTCGAGGGCGGCGGCATGCGGGACGCGTCGGTGGACGTCGAATGGCAGGTTGCGGACGACGAGGCCTTCTCGCGCATCGTCGCCCGTGGCGTCGCGCGGGCGACGGCCGAGCTTGCCCATTCCGTGCATGCCGAGGCGACCGGCTTGCTGCCGGACCGTGTCTACTGGTACCGGTTCCGTGCCGGCCCGGCGCTCAGCCCGGTCGGACGCACGCGAACCGCGCCTGCGGGGTCGGCGCGGCCCTTCCGCTTTGCCTTCGCCTCCTGCCAGCAATACGAGCAGGGCTATTTTGCCGCCTATCGCGACATGGCCGCACGCGATCTCGACCTCGTCGTGCATCTCGGCGACTACATCTATGAGAAATCCTGGGGATCGCGCCACGTCCGCCAGCACGGCGTCGGAATTCCGACCACGCTCGAGGAATTTCGCAACCGCTACGCGCTCTACAAGGGCGATCGCGATCTGCAGGCGGCGCACGCCGCCTTTCCCTGGCTGTCGGTCTGGGACGACCACGAGGTGATGGACGATTATGCCAATGCTCGTTCCTACACGGTGGGCGATGCCGCTCAGTTCCTGAAGATCCGTGCGGCAGCCTATCAGGCCTATTACGAGCACATGCCGTTGCCGCCCTCGGCGCAGCCACGGGGGGCCGACGCCACGATCTACGAGCACTATCGTTTCGGCGAGATGCTCGACGTGCTGCTGCTCGACGACCGGCAATATCGCTCGGCGTCGGCCTGTGTCGGAGGCGGACGGCCGACTTGGGTGACGGACTGCGCGGACCGGACGGACGAAGCGCGAACGATGCTGGGCCGCGAACAGGAACGATGGCTCGATGCGCGCCTGCGCGACTGCCGCGGCCGATGGACCATCGTCGCGCAGCAGACCTTGATGGCACAGGACAAGCGGAAAGGGGATGACGGCGCGCGTTTCTGGATGGACGGCTGGGACGGCTATCCCAATGCCCGCCGCCGGCTACTTGATTCGCTCGTGGCGCAGCGACGGCGCAATCCGATCGTGATCGGCGGCGACCGCCACGCCTTCTTCACCGCCGATCTGAAGCAGGACTTCGCCCGGCCGGACGGGCCGACCATTGCGACCGAGTTCGTCGGCACCTCGATCACCTCGGACGGGCCGAGCGAAGCCGGAGTCCGCAAGGCGCTGGCGGAGAATCCGCACCTCATCTATGCGCGTGGCGACAAGCGCGGCTATGCGACGGTCGAGCTCGACGCCCGGCATTGCACCGTGGGATTCGAGGCCCTCGACCACGTCAAGGACGCCGGCAGCGCCGTGCGGCGGCTGACGAGCTTCGTAGTCGAGGACGGCGTGCCGGGCGCGAAGGCCGCATGACGATCTCCGCAGGGTGCCGATTTGACGGCCAACGAAAGATCGCCTCAAATGCTCCGACGTCCGACCTCGTTTCGAGGCCGCTGCTTGGGACTGCGCCGTGACTGATCAAACCATCCTGCGGGTCGCCTGGCTCTACTACATGGAGAATCTGACCCAGGCCGAGATCGGCGAGCGGCTGGGGCTGACCCGCGCCCGCGTCAACCGCATGCTTTCGGATGCCCGGCAGACCGGCATCGTCAATATCCGCCTCAACTCCGCCTTTGCGAGTTGCACGGAGCTGGAGCACCGCCTGCGCCGGGAATGCGGCCTCGAGGATGTCGTCGTCATTCCGAGCCCGGAGAATCCCGAGCAGACCGGCAGCCTGATCGGGATGGCGGCCGGAGCCTATTTGTCGAAATTCCTCGAGCAGAAGCGCCCGCGCATCATCGGGATCGGCTGGGGTGCGACCTTGCGCGAGACTATCCGTTACGTCACGCCGGCGGACTATCCTGATCTCTCGATCGTCTCGATGATGGGCGGCCTGTCGCGCGGGCTGGAGCTCAACACGTTCGAAATCGCTGGCGAGCTCGCGCACCGGCTGCACGCCCAGTGCAGCTATCTGGCGGCACCGATTTTCGTCAGCAGCCGCCGCTCCCGCGACACCTTCCTGGCCCAGGAGGTCTATCAGGAGGTGCTGAACAGCGTCGAGAAGATCGATCTGGCGCTGCTCAGCATGGGAGATTTGACGCCGCGCTCGCTCTTGATGCGGCATGGACTGCCGCCGGACGTGCGTGCCGAGCAGCTGCGGGCGGCGGGCGCCGTCGGCGACGTGCTGGCGCAATTCCTCGACAAGGCCGGCCGGCCCATCGATCACGGCATCAACAGTCGCGCCATTGCGATGCCGCTGGAAAAGCTGGCGCGCGTGCCGACCTCGATGCTGATCGCCGGGGGGCTGAACAAGGCCCCGATCATCGCGGCGGTGTTGCGCGGCCGGATCGGCAAGGTGCTGGTGACGGACGAGAACACCGCCGTCGCCGCGCTGAAGCTGTTCGACAAGCAGAAATAGCGGCATTTCCGTAGCGTAGAGGGGAGCGCGCCTTCGGTACCGGGAGCGCGATGGTCACGCACGTGCGCCGTGAGCATGTGGAAAGCATTTGTCACCTGACAATTACATATGTAATATAACGGAGACAATTACTCAGAGGGAATGCTTCGACATGCGCGCTGCGGTGCTCCAGGACATTCGTGATATCCGCGTCCTCGATATTCCCGAGCCGAGGCCGCTCGCGGATGACGAGCTCATCATTCGCGTCAAGGCGGTCGGTGTCTGCGGCAGCGACCTGCACTCCTATCTTGAGGGCGGAACGACGGGCCCGACGCAAGTCAGGCCGTTCGTCCTGGGACATGAATTCTCGGGCGTCCTGACGCCGGACTCGGCCCGCAAGGCGGGGTTCTCGGCCGATGCGCTGGTGGCGGTCGATCCGTCCATTCCCTGCGGCCGTTGCGAGTGGTGTCACCGCGGTCACACCAATCTCTGCCCAAATGTAAAGTTTCTGGGCTACGCGCCTCACAACGGGGCAATGGCCGAATTCGTCTGCGTGCCGAAATCCGCCGTGCATGTGGTGCCTGACAGCATCGATCCCGCCGGCGCGGCGATCCTGGAGACGCTCGGTGTCGCGATCCATGCCATGGATCTGGCGCGACCGCGGCTTCAGGAGACCGTGGCGGTGCTCGGCTGCGGGCCGGTGGGACTGCTGCTGGTGCAGCTGGCGCGGCTCGCGGGTAGCGGCAAGATCATCGCGATCGACCCTGTCGAGCAGCGCACGGCACTGGCGTGCGACCTCGGTGCGGATGTTGCCTGCCGCAGCTTCGCCGAGGTCGGTGAAGCCACCGAAGGCCGCGGCGTCGATCTCGTCATCGAAGCGACCGACTCCTCGCACGGCTTCGAGCATGCCGCACGCTGTGCGCGCATCGGCGGCCGGGTCGTTCTGGTCGGCATTCCCGAGAACAACCAGTATGTCCTCAGCGGCGCGGAGTCGCGCCGGAAGGGGTTGTCGATCAAGTTTTCGCGCCGCATGCCTGAGGTCTATCCGCGCGCCATCGCCCTCGCGCAGTCTGGGCAGGTCAAGCTCGCGCCGCTGGCGACCCATAGCTTCTCGCTCGACCAGACGCCTGCCGCGTTCGAGCAGCAGGTCGCGCGGCGCGACGGAATCATCAAGGCGATCATCTGCCCGTAAGGCCATGGCGAAATCATCCAAACTCGTCGTCGCGAGAAAGGGCCGCGTCCTGATGGTGAGGCGCAGGCGCGACGGGCTCTGGATGTTTCCGGGGGGAAGACGGCGGGCAGGCGAGAGCGACAGGCGCTGCCTTCGACGCGAGATCAAGGAGGAGTTGCCCAAGCTGAAGCTCGGGCCGTTGAAGCTCTGGAAGGAAGTGAAGGCGAAGAAGGCGGAACCGGCCGGCGGATGAGCGATGCGATCTTCCTGGCCAAGAAGGTGTCGCGGCGCCTGAAGGTCGGCGACAAGAAGGAGATCGACCGCGCGGTTTGGCGGAAGCCGCGCGGCGCCAGATTGACCCCGACCTCTCGCTACATCCGCGACAAGCTGTTTCCGCGATAGCGTTCCGTCATTGCAGCGCCTGGCGCAGAAGCGCCAGCAACTCGTCGTGGATCAATCCGTTGGAGACGATCTTGTCGAGATCTTCGTTGCGGCACGGCCGTCCAGTCAGCGTCGTGACCTTGCCGCCGCCGGCCCACACCATTGGCATCGCGGCCGCGTGCGAGACGATGTCGGCCTTCAGCGAGACAAAGCCGTCGAGGCGGCCCGAGGCCACCATCGTCGTCTCAAAGGCGCCCGAAACGACGATACGCACGCCGCGCACCACCTCGCCGAGCAGTTCGATGACACGCGCCGTCCGCCGGACTTCCTCGGGCGTGAAATGCGAGGTCAGGATCACGGAGATGACCGCATCCGACAGCGAACGCGTCGAGGAGACGCGGGCCGGCACGCCGTCGATCGTCGCGCCTTCCCCGGCGAGGTAGCGCGCCTTCAATCCAATCTTCGGCGCGTCGATCAGGCCAAGTTTGGTCTCGCCGCCGACCTCGTAGGCGACCGTGACGGAAAACCACGGCAGCCCGCGCGCGTAGTTGATCGTCCCGTCGAGCGGATCGATGATCCAGCGCGCGGCGTGATCTCCCGGGCTTGCGCCGCTCTCCTCGGCCAGGATGCCGGCATCCGGCGTCAGGCGCTTCAGGCCGGCGACGACGATCGCCTCGGAGGCGAGGTCCGCCTCGGTGACGATGTCGAGCCCCTCCTTGCGCTCGGTGTGCAGGGGCGAGAATTGCATCGCGACCAGCCTGGCTGCGGCCTCGTCGACGACCGTGTCCGCGCGGGCCAGCAGGGTCGAAAGGCCGTCATCTCGATCCGTCCTGGGCTGGCGATCGGATACGAATTCGAGCGAGCACCCGTAGTCTCCGATCGGGACCACGTGGCTGCTGACGCCCATGTCCGGCTGCCAGCAATGCAAGGCAAATCCGGGCGGCTCCATGATGAAGCGGTTGGCGTGCCCGGGTCGCAGGTCGAGCGCCACTTGATGTGCCGTGCCGGGGGCGACATAGCCCACCGTGCCCGCATAGCGCGTCGTGATCGAGCGATGGTAGTGGCCGCACAGCACGCGTTCGATTTCGAGATGGTCCTTGATAATTGCGTCGAGCGGATCGGCCCCGATGAGGCGCAGCTCGTCCATCCCGTCGGCTCCGACCAGGAACGGTGGGTGATGAATGATCACGAGCGTCGGCTTGCCGCCCCCCGCCGCCAGTGCGTCGCGCAACCATTGCTGTCGCGTCGCGCAGAAGGTCCCGTGGCCTTGTCCGGCTTCGACGCTGTCGAGGAACACCAACCGCAGCGGGAAATCGTCCACGACGAAGTTGATGAAGCCATCGGGCGGCAGATAATGGTGGCGTGGCCGGAGCGAGCGGACGAGCTGTTCGCGGTTATCGTGGTTGCCGGGAATGACGAACACAGGTATCGGCAGCCTAGCGAGGCCGGCGTCGACGATCCCGTATTCCTCCGCGAGCCCGCCATCCGTAAGGTCGCCGCTGACTACGACACAATCAGGCCGCGGGTCCAGCATCAGAACCGCGTCGATGGCGTCGTGAAACATCGCGTTGGTATCGACGTGGCCGTAAGCGAGCTTGCCGCGCGATCGCACATGGAGATCGCTCAGCTGGGCAATGATGAACACGTAATTCCGTCTCCTGAAGCGTTGCGGCCGGCACGTGGCCGTTGCCGCAATCGATGATCCAGTACTTAAGAGCTCTTCATCAAGGCGTTGCTTTCCTTGACCATGCGATCGAGCCCGGCCTCGGGGGTGGTCTCGCCGCGCATCACGGCGTGGATGGTCTCGCGCTGCGTGCGCCATATCTTCACGGACTGCCCGCCGGGGTAACCCTGCCAAGGCTTCGCGCGCTCGATCTGCTGCGAAACGGTGCGGAAGTTCGGGTTCTTATCGTAGAACGGGGCCAGGAATTCGGGCCCCGAGGCGCGCAGATTGGTCGGCATGTAGCCCGTGGTCTCGACCACGATCTTCTGCGCTTCAGGTCCGCTCACGAACTTCAGGAACTCCCAGGCGGCCTGCTGCTTTGCGGCGTCCTTTGCCGTGATGATCGCCGCGTTGCCGCCGGTCGGCAGTCCGCCCTTCTGCTTGTCGTCGATCGGGAACGTGCAGGTTCGCAATGTGAACTTGTCGCCGATCAGGTCGGTGACCTGGCGCAGCCGGGCCGGCGTGTCCGCGAAGACGCCGATCTTCCCGGCGATGAACTGCTGGCGCGAGGAATCCCAATCGATCAATGGCATCTTGGCGTCAGCGACGAATCTGCGGCAATGGCTGAGCGCCTTGAGCCCGGTCTCGTTGCCGAAACCGGCAGCGGTTTCCGATGCGTCGAGCATCTGGCCGCCGCCCTGCAGGATCAGGGAGCGGAACAGCCAGTCGTCCGGCCAATCATGGATGTTGTAGGCGATGCCGGCGACATCGGTGCCCTTGGTCTTGATGTTGGCCGCCAGGTCGATCATGCCGGGCCAATTGTCGGGCATCTTGTCGGGATCGCCGCCGGCCGCTTTCACGAGCTGCGTGTTGAAATAGATGACCGGCAGGGATGCATTGAACGCGAGACCATAGATATTGCCGTCGACCGCGCCGAGCGCCAGGATTCCGTCGGAGTAGTTGGCCTTGCGCCAGGCGGCATCCTCCTTCTGCAGCAAGGGCGCGACTTCCGTGATCTGGTTGCGTTTCACCAGTGTGCGCACGAGCTCCGCGAGCAAATGGTAACCCGAATAGTAGACGTCGGGAAGCTGGTTGGTGACGGCCTGCCGCAGCATGGTTTGATGACCTTCGTCATAGCTCGCCGCCGGGGCCCGGAACTGGACCTTGATGCCCGATCGCTGCTTCATGAATTCCTGGGCGATCGGCTCGTGGAATTTCGCGAAGGCGGGGAAGGCATAGAGGACGTCCAGCGTCACTTCCTGCGCCTGTGCGGAGCGCGCCAGAAACGGGCTTGAAAGCGCGGTGCTCCCGACGGCGGCGGCGCTCTTCAGGAGGTCTCGGCGATGCAGCATGACAGTGTCTCCCCTAGCAGTGGTTGACGTCACTTGATTCCGGTCATCGTGATGCCGGCGATGAAATGCCGCCGCGCGATCAGGAACGCGATCACCAGCGGCGCGGTGATGATGGTGGCACCGGCGGCCAGCGCGCCGTAATTCGAGCCCAGCTCGGAATCGGCGAAATACATCATGCCGAGCGGAGGTGTTGCGAGCTTGGTGTCGGAGACGACGATGAGCGGCCAATAGAGGTCGTTCCAGTGCGCCACGACCGAGAAGATCGAGAACGCCGCAATGGCAGGCCAGGCGCTCGGCACGACGATGCGCCAGACGATTTCGAATTCGCCGACGCCATCGAGCCGCGCCGCTTGGATGATCTCGTCCGGATAGGATTTGAAGAACTGCCGGAACAGGAAGATCGCGAAGACCGACAGGAAGAACGGCATCATCATCGAGAGGTAGGTGTTGAGAATTCCGAGCTCGGCGAACGCGATGTAGAGCGGGAGCGAGGGCGCCTGGACCGGAATGCAGAGCCCGAGCAGGACCAGCGAGAAGAGGACCGGGCGTCCCGGAAATTTCAGCTTGGCGAGCGCGTAGGCGCAGGGAATTGCGACCAGCAGCTGGACGATGAGAATTCCGCCGCAGACGATCAGTCCGTTGAGCAGGAAGCGCAGCAACGGCGCGGTGCTCAGGGCGGATTCGAAGTTCTGCCATCCATAGAACTGACGCGGCCAAAGCCGAAACGTCGCCTCGAAGATCTCGCCTGGCGGCTTGATCGCGCTCGTCAGCATGAAGACAAAGGGCAGCAGCATGAAGACGGCGCCGCCGATCAGCACCGCGTGCACGAGTGCGAGCGAGACGAGGCGGCGTATCCGGATCGCGACCGGTGCGGAAGGGCGGAGGATCGTGGCTGGCTGATGCATCAGTAGTGCACCCGGCGGTCGAGGACGAAGGTCTGCAGCACGGAAAAGACCAGCGTGAACGCCAGGAAGACCAGCGTGAGGGTCGCCGCATAGCTCATGTGAAAATACTGAAACCCTTCGAGATAGATCGCATACAGCAGCACCTCGGATGCACCTCCGGGGCCGCCACGGGTCATCACCGCGACCGTGTCGAAGATCTTGAAGGCCGTGATGAAGGTCGTCACGGTCACGAACATCGTGGTCGGACCGAGCATCGGCCACGTCACTTTGAGAAAGCGGTCGACGGGATGGCTCGCGCCGTCGATGTCGAGGGCCTCGTAGAGATCCCTTGGGATCGCCGAGAGCCCGGCGAGGAATAGCACCATGTTGAAACCGATGAGCTGCCAGATGCCGATCGCGGCGAGGGTCGGGATGACGAGGCTAGGCTCGCTCAGGAATGCCGTCGGCCCTAAACCCAGGCTCTTGAGGACCTGATTGACGAGCCCGAGGGTCGGATGCAGCAAGAACTGCCACATCGTGGCCATTGCGATGAGCGTCGAGGTGACCGGGAGGAAGTAGATGACCTCATAGAGGCTGCGCGTACGCTTGCGCTGATGGATCAGGATTGCGACCAGCAGCGAGATCAGGACGCCGCCGGGCACCACGATCGCGACATAGAGCAGGGTGTTGGTCACCGAACGCCGGATCACGGGATCCTGGAGCGCCGTGTTGAAGTTCTTGAGGCCGACCAACGAGAAGTCGAGCGCGCCCAGCTCGTAATTGGTGAAGCTCAGGAATGCGAGGGCGGCAAGAGGCGCCAGATTTGTCAGCACCAGCAGGATGAAGGCCGGCGCGGCAAAGCCCAGCCCCGCGAACCGCTCGATCCAGCGTTGGCGGCTGGCCGGCGGCGCGGCGCCGAGCGGGGCGATCTCGACCGCGGCGGTGGTCATCGGACCTCGCTCGCGCGGCGCAAGTCGCGGCCAGCCGCGGCGCGGCTGTCAGCCTCGATGCGTCGGCCGTTGTTGTCGAAGACGTGACAGTCCCGCGGCTCGAAGGAGAGCGTGACCTCGCCCTCGGGGATTGGCACGTCGTTGTCGATCCGGCAGAGCACTGCGACCTCGGGTGAGGCCGTGAGGTCGAAATGAAGAATGCTCTCCGAGCCGAGATTCTCGCGGCGTCGGAACCGGCAGGTGATCGTGCACGGTCCGCCTCCGATCCGCATCGCCTCCGGACGCACGCCAACCATCAATTCCGGGGCAGGGGCGTTCCGAACGTCGATCGGCAGCGTGCGGCCGAGAAGCTCGACCTGGCCACCGGGGCCGAGGCGGGCTGGGAGCAGATTGATCGCCGGACTGCCGATGAACTGGGCGACCGCGGTCGTGGCGGGACGCTCATAGACTTCGGCGGGCGTGCCGAGCTGGAGGATGTCGCCGTGATCCATCACGGCCAGGCGATCGGACATCGTCATCGCCTCGACTTGGTCGTGGGTGACGTAGATCATCGTCGCGCCCAGCCGTGCATGGAGCTCGGTCAGCTCGCCGCGCATGTGCACACGCAGCTTGGCATCGAGGTTCGACAATGGCTCGTCCATCAGGAAGGCTTGCGGGTGACGCACCATTGCGCGGCCGAGCGCAACGCGCTGTCGTTGCCCGCCCGAGAGCTGCCCAGGCCTGCGATGAAAGAAGGTTTCGATGCGAAGCTGCTCGGCGACGGCCCGCACCTCGCGCGCAATTTCGCCCATGACGCGCCGGCGGCGGGAAGACAAATGACGCATGATCGGCAGGCGCTCGAACAGGTTGAGGCGCGTCATGGTGAGCGGCAGCGCGATGTTGTCGAACACTGACATGTGGGGATAGAGCGCGTAATTCTGGAACACCATGGCGATTCTGCGCTCATGAGGCCGCAGATGATCGACCGAGGTCTCGCCGATCGACACCGAGCCGCCGTCCTGCGATTCGAGGCCGGCGATGATGCGCAGGAGCGTCGACTTGCCGCATCCGGAGGGACCAACCAGCGTCAGAAATTCGCCGTCCGCAATGTCTAGATCGATGTCGTTGAGGACAGTCGTGTCGCCGAAAGTCTTATGGATGCCGCGCAATGTGAGGCCGGCCATCGCGGATTAGTCCTCAGCTTTTCGGGGCGGATAGACTTCGTGAACGACGTCGTCGATCCAGTAATCGGTAAGGCCAGGCACCGGACGAATGCTCACCTCGATGTTCTCGCCCTCGATGTCGTAGACCACTGCGCCGAGCCGGGCGGCGCCGCCCATTGGCGGCGCCAGTTTCTCACCGACCAGAAAGCCGGCCGCCGGCCCCCAGACGTAGTGCGTTCCGTTTAGCCGGATCTCGTGCCAGCGATGCAGATGACCGCTGGCTACGATCTCGACCCGGTAGCGATGCAGCAAATCGAGCAGGGCGCGGCGTGGCTCCGGTTTGACCGACCAGTAACCGGTGTCGCCCTCGGTCGGTGATTCGATGAACAGTGGCCGATGCGTGAACCAGGCAAGGCGACGCCCAGCAGCATCGGCCATCGCGGCTTTGAGCCATTCGGTTTGCCGCGCCTCCTCGGGGCCGCCGCCGAAGATCATCGAATTGAGCCCAATCAGGCGCCACCCGTCCAGATCGCGTAGCCAGCAGTCGTCGCCGAAATGTCGACGAAAGCGATCGAGCCGCTCCTCATTCACCGGCTGATGCAGATTGCCCACCTCGCCGACGTCATGATTTCCCGGAACCGCCACGAACGGGACGCCGAGCGACGCCAGTTGAGTTGCGCAATAGGCTGCGTCGGCTTCCTGATCGGCGGCGTCGACCGTTACATCGCCGGTATGTATGACGAGATCTGGTTTATGATGCGCGATCCAACGCGCAAGCGGCGTCCAGTTTGCATCGAAGTGCTGCTTGCTCGGGCTGAGATGCGTATCGGAAATCTGAATGATTCGGACCATGACGCCTCTGCTGGATACCTCCTCCCGCTGTAGATCCGTCGCGCCCGCGGTCTATCGCTGGATTGACTTCGCGCCTTGTCTCTGCGCGTTGAATGATTTTGTAACAAGCGATTTGAGGTTCGGACGTTATCCTCTTTTGACGCACCCCATTTAGCAGCTTGAATTAGCGGACTATACATATGATCATAACTTGTGACAAATGTAATTTTACGGGACGTGAGCCATGGGGCACGATGAATTTGTGATCGTCGTCAGAGTGACGGGTGCCCTCGTCATAGGCGCGATGATTGGATTCGAGCGTACGTTTCACGGTCGACCGGCAGGGTTTAGAACCCATTCTCTGGTGTGCGTCGCATCAGCGATTCTGATGATCGTAACCGTCTATCAGCACCAGTGGATGACGTTCCTTGAACATGATGCGATCCGAACCGACCCGACGCGCATGGCGCAGGGGATCATGACCGGCATTGGCTTTCTGGGCGCGGGAGTCATCTTTAAGGAGGGCCTGACCGTGCGTGGACTGACAACGGCGGCGTCCATTTGGGTTACCGCGGCCATCGGTGTTCTGGTCGGAATAGGGTTCTGGTTTGCTGCCGTTGTCGGTGCCCTCGCGACTCTGATTGTGCTCGCCTTGTTCAGGTATATCGAGGCTCGGTTGCCTAGCGAGTTTTACGCCCATCATATGCTTCGGTTCGCCCGAGATCGGGTCATGGGTGAAGATGAAGTCCACAAGATGATCGGCGCTCACGGGTTTACCATCGCCAACCTGTCTTCCCGGTTAAGCGAAGGCGGGCTGCAGTTTGAATACCGCATGACGATCAAGAGCCGCGACCGGCTTAATGCAGAAAGACTTGCTAAACATCTGCGCGGTTTGCCAGAGGTAATCGAGTTTCGCATTACCCCGACGGGCGACTAGGCCACGTACCGTGGTCCGTGCTCATTGCCAGGTCCTCCCGCAATTGCGACAGCGGCTGAGCGGAACGAAAGGCGGCTCGCTGAATGGTTAGAGTTGCAACGTGGGAGGGCAATCCATACCGCTTTGAACAGGGGAGTGCAGCAGCGCAGTTGAGCGTGCGGAAGGGACGGGATGTCGCTTCGGTGCTCAACACATGCTTGGTACGTCAGCAAATCATCGGTCGGGATGAAGACAACTGGCGCGCGCCGCACAGCTGACGTGTCCGGCGAGGTCTCTCGGTGCCTTGGTATCTAGGCGATCGTCTTCAAATACAGGCTCGGATCGAAGTACTTGCTTGCTGGCGTGAAGTCCTTGATGCCGGCGTTGGCCATGAAGAAGTCTGTCGACTGCTGCAGCCAATTGGTGACCGTCCCGTCCGAGTACATCCGTTTCCAGTCCTTGGACGTGAACATCTTCTGCGCCTTGAACGACTCGTTGATGTCCGACAGCGGCGTCTGGCTGTAATGACCCTTCTGCAGCTTCTCCATCGCCTCGTTGCTGTTCGCGACGATATAGTCATTGGCATCAGCCCAGCCGCGGATCAGCTTGGCCAAGGTCTCCTTGTTGGGTTCGTAATAGTCGTTCGCCGCCGCCCAGCCGCCGATGATGGCCGCCTTGGGATAATAGGCCGACGCATCGGCGAGCATGGTCGCGCCCGGCACCTTGTCGCGGACGGTGACGTTGAAGGGCACCCAGAGCGCCACGGCAGGCACGGCGCCGGAGATGAAAGCGGTCACGGCCGCCGGCATGGTCTGGTTGACGAGCTCGACCTCCTTGGGATCGACCTTGTTGGCCCGGAGTGCCGTATCAAGGAAGACGTGCGCGGTCGTGCCCGTCGCGGTCGCGATGCGCTTGCCCTTGAGGTCCGCAAATGACTTGATGCCCTGATCGCCGCGGACCCACAGCTGCGCGGTTGCGACCTCGATGTCGTTGATGAGAAATACCTTGCCTTGGCCGCGCGCCGGGAAGTTCGAGAGGACAGCACCGGTCGCCAGCACGTCGAGGCTGCCACCGATCAGCGCCTGAAAGATTTCGAGGCCGGTGTTGAACTGCCGCAGCTCGAGATCGAGGCCCTGCTTTTCGAAGGAGCCGCGGTCCATGCCGGTCCAGATCTGGCCGTCGACGGCGACGGTGTGGAGATAACCAACGCGGACTTTTGTTTTCGCTTGCGCGATCGCCGGTGCCAAGGCCGTGAAGGTGCCGAGCGCAAGGCCTGCCGTCGTGGTCAGAAATTGCCGCCGATCCATGATGTGTCCTCCGTTTTGCTTGTTATTCCGACAATGAGACCGGACGCATCTGCGCCTGCTGGGCGCGATATTCGTCCATCACCAGCTGCCTGATATGGCTGCGCAGCTCCGCGAATTCCGGACGCTCCTGGATCGACTCGTCGCGCGGGTAAGCGAAGGGAACGTCGATGATCTCCCTGATCCGCGCCGGCCGCGCCGTCACCACCACGATGCGGGAGGCGAGGTAGATCGCCTCCTCGACGGAATGGGTGATCAGCATGACGGTCTTGCCTTCGGTCTCCAGCACCTTGAGCAGCAGGTTCTGCATGTTGGAGCGGGTCTGGGCGTCGAGCGCCCCGAACGGCTCGTCCATCAGGAGAAACTGGGGCTTCACCGCATAGGCACGCGCGATTGCGAGGCGTTGTCGCATGCCGCCGGACAGATGCTTCGGATACGAATTGGCGAAGTCGGACAGGCCCATCAGGCCGAGATAGTGATCGCAGATCGCGTCGCGCTCGGCGGTCGGGACGTGGTTGGTGCTGAGCGTCAGGCCGAAGGCGATGTTCTGCTTCACCGTCAACCAAGGGAAGACGCCATATTCCTGGAAGATGACACCGCGCTCGGGGCCGGGACCGGCGACGGGACGGCCGTCGAACAGTACCTTGCCGGTCGTCGGCTTCTGGAAGCCGGCGAGCATGCTCATCATCGTGGTCTTGCCGCAGCCGGACGGCCCGATCACCGCGATGAAGTCGCCGTCGTTGATGTCGTAGCTGACGTTCTCGACGACGTTGAGACGACCCTTCGGCGTCTCGAAGGACAGCGACACCTTGTCGAACTGCGCGCGCTTGTTCATGCGATGGCCCGATCCTGCCAGACCAACAGCCGCGCGGTGATCTTGCGCAGGATCAAATCCATGATCAGCGCGATCAGGCCGATGCAGATGATGCCGACATAGATGACGTCGAGCAGGAAGTAGGTCGAGGCATTCTGGATCATGGCACCGAGCCCGCGCTGCGCCGCGATCAGCTCGGATGCGACCAGCGTCGCCCAAGCGACGCCCAGCGCCACGCGCAGCGCCGTGAGAATGTGCGGGACGGTGAGGGGAATGATGACCTTGCGAAAGATCTCGGTCTGGTTGGCGCCGAGCGTCTGCGCCACGCGGATGTAGAGCGGCGTGATCTGGGAGACGCCCTCATACATCACGATCACGCCGGAGAAGAACGAGGCGTAGAACAGGATGACAAGCTTTGCGAGCTCGTCGACGCCGAAATAGACGATCACCAGCGGGATCAGTGCGATCGGCGGCAGCGCGCGAAAGAAGTTGATCATGGGGTCGGCGAAGGTGCGGGCGGGGCGATACCACCCGAGCAGAAATCCGACCGGCACGGCCACGAGGATGCCGAGCGCGACGCCGAGAAAGACGCGCCGGGTCGAAGCAAAGATGTCGATCAGCAGGCCTTCCTTGGCCAGAAGCTCGAAGAATTTGGCGGCGACCTGGTGCGGCGCGGGGATCAGCGAGACGTTGACGAAGCCGCTCCAGCGCACGGCGTACCAGAGCAGGATTGCACCGATCCACGGTATCAATCCGAGACCGAGGCGTCTCAGGCCAGCTCCGTTCATTCGACGCGTCCACCCAGATTGCGGTTGATGTTTTCAAACGTCATATTATAAATAGGATGACCATACAAGTGGCGCCTTTGGTCGTAGGCGTCGCAGGCTTTCCCGCATGACATCGCCGCATTTCACCATCCGAAGCGTCCAGGCCTTTGGCTATCGCTACCCGCTGACCACGCCGGTTATCACGTCCTTCGGGCGGATGAAGGATCGGCCGGCCGTCTTCGTCCGCGTCGAGGACGGCGACGACAATGTCGGCTGGGGTGAAGTGTGGTGCAATTTTCCAGCACCGGGAGCCGAACATCGTGTTCGGCTCGTCAACGAGGTGCTTGCGCCAGCTCTGGTCGGATTCACCGCCTCCGAGCCGTCCGCTGCGTTCGCGCATCTGACACGGGGAACCTCGGTGCTTGCGCTGCAATCTGGCGAAGCCGGCCCGTTTGCGCAGGCGATCGCCGGCATCGATCTCGCCGTCTGGGATCTCTTCGCGCGCCGCCAGAACGTTGCGTTGTGGAAGCTGCTCGGCGGGGCGAGGCGCACGATCAATGTCTACGCCAGCGGCATCAATCCGGTCGGGTCCGAGCAGACGGCCGAAGCGGCCCTGAGCCGCGGATACCGCGCGTTGAAGCTGAAGATCGGCTTCGATCCGGCAACCGACCGCGCCAATCTCGCCGCGCTGCGCCGTCTTGTGGGCGAAGGTCTGCTGGCCGCCGACGTCAATCAGGGCTGGACCATTGCGCAGGCATTGGAGCTCGCGCCGCAACTGGAGCACTTCGGTCTCGCCTGGCTCGAGGAGCCGATCCGCGCCGATCGTCCCCGGCGGGAATGGGCGCAATTGCGCGAGGCCATCCGCTTTCCGCTCGCGGCCGGTGAGAACATCGCGAGCCATGCCGGCTTTGCCGAGGTGCTGCGTGAGCCGGTGCTCGGTGTCGTCCAGCCGGACATCGCCAAATGGGGCGGGCTGTCGGCTTGCGCTGGCATCGCGCGCGATATCCTTGCGTCCGGAAAGATGTTCTGCCCGCACTATCTCGGCGCCGGCATCGGCCTCCTGGCATCCGCGCATCTTCTCGCCGGCGTCGGCGGCGACGGGCTGCTCGAAGTCGACAGCAACGAAAATCCGCTGCGCGACCGCTTCTGCGGTCCCGTGCTCGATGTCCACGACGGCATGATCACGCTCGGCGACGAGGCAGGTCTCGGCATCACGCCCGATCTTGCCGCCATCGAACAATACCGGACGATCTGATGTCAGCACGCGGCTACGACTACATCATCGTCGGCGCGGGCTCGGCCGGTTGCGTCGTTGCAAACCGACTGTCGGCCGATCCGTCCTGCCGCGTGCTGTTGCTGGAGGCCGGCGGGTCGGATCGAAATTTCTGGCTGAAGCTTCCGGTCGGCTATTACCGGACCATCTACAACGAGCGGTTCTCGCGCCTGTTCAGGACCGAGCCCTCGGAGGGCAGCGGCGGCCGTGCCATCGTGTGGCCGCGCGGCCGCGTGCTCGGCGGCTCGTCCTCGATCAATGGTCTGATCTTCATCCGGGGCCAGCACGAGGATTTTGACGATTGGGAGCGCCTTGGCGCCGATGGCTGGAGCTATCGCGAACTCTTGCCGTATTTCCGGCGCTACGAGCGCTACCGCGGCGGCGAGAGCCAGTTTCATGGCGGGCTCGGAGAGTTCGAGGTCTCCGATCTCCGCAACGACAACCAGGCATCGAAGGCCTGGGTCGAGGCGGGTGTGGAGTTCGGCCTGCCGCGCAATCCCGACTTCAACGGTGCCACGACGCTGGGCGTCGGCACCTACCAGCTCGGCATCGGGCGGCACTGGCGGACCAGTTCGGCCTCTGCGTTTCTGCGCCCCGTCGCCGGCCGTCCTAATCTCACCATCATCACCCATGCGCAGGTCAGCAGGGTCGTTTTCAACGGTCGCGTCGCCACCGGCGTCGAGTGGATCAGCAAGGGGCAGGTCCACAGTGCGGCGGCTGATCGTGAGATCATCCTGTCCGGCGGCGCGCTGCAGTCGCCGCAAATCCTCCAGCTCTCCGGCGTTGGTCCAGCCGATCTGCTGCGCAAGCTCGGCATTCCCGTTATTGCCGAGTCTCCGGAGGTCGGCGCCAATCTCCAGGACCATTATCAGGCCCGGCTGATCGTCCGCCTCAAGGATCGCATCTCGCTCAACGACCAGGTCCGCAATCCCGTTGAGCTTGCGAAGATGGGTCTGCAGTGGATGCTGGCGGGCAGCGGCCCGCTGACGGTCGGGGCGGGGCAGGTGGGCGGCGCAGCCTGTACGGAATACGCGGTCGGCGGACGGCCGGACGTGCAGTTCAACGTGATGCCGCTGTCGGTCGACAAGCCCGGCGAGCCCCTGCACGGCTATTCCGGCTTCACCGCCTCGGTCTGGCAGTGCCACGCAAAGTCGCGCGGACGGCTTGCGATCAGCTCAACAGATCCGTTCGAACAGCCGCGTATCGTACCAAACTATTTTGCCGAGGAGATCGACCGCAAGACCATTGTTGCAGGTCTGAAGATTCTCCGCGAGATCTATCAGCAGAGGGCGTTTCGCCCGCTCTGGGACATCGAGATGGTGCCGGGTGAGGCAGCAAGGGATGATGCCGGGCTGTGGGATTTTGCACGCAATACGGGGGGCACGGTGTTTCATTGCGTCGGGACATGTCGCATGGGCGGCGACGCGCAGGCCGTGCTCGATCCGCAGCTGCGCGTGCGCGGCGTCGAGCGGCTGCGGGTGATCGACGCCTCTGTGATGCCCCAGATCACGTCGGCCAACACCAACGCGACCAGCCTGATGATTGGCGAACGCGGTGCCGCACTGGTCATGGCTTGATCGCGCGGCCTGAATTGTGGAGGGCGAGATGGAATTGAGTTCCGATAGTCACGTCCCCAAATACGCGCAGATCGCCGACATCTTTAGGCAGCGCATCGCACGCGGCGTCTGGACCCAGGGGTTTCGCCTGCCGGCCAACGAGGAACTGGCAGCCGAGTTTGGCGTGTCGCGCGTCACGATCAGGCAGGCAGTGGAGCTGCTCGCCCGCGACGGCGTGATCGAGGCCCAGCAGGGCCGCGGCACCTTCGTCACGGGGGCCGTGCGGCAGGATCGCTGGCTCAAGGTCGAGACGACGCTCTCCGATCTCGCCGACATGTACCGCGACACTTCGCCCGAGATCATCAATATCTCGGAAAGCCGCACCAACGCGCCGCTGCTTCCCGGCGACGGCAAGCCGGCCGAAAAATATGTCTTCATGCGTCGGCTGCATTCGCGGGAGAAGCAGCCGTATTGCGTCATTTCCATCTATCTCGACGAGAAGATCTTCCGCAGGTCACCGAAGCGTTTTCGCAACGAGACCGTGATTCCGATCCTGAACGATCTGAGGGATCCCGCCATCGCCAGCGCGCGCCAGACCCTGACCATAGGTGCCGCGGACATCGAAGCCGCGCGGCTGCTGCGCGTTCCGCTGAATTCGCCGGTAGCAGAAGTCCGCCGCATCTTCACGACCGCGGACCGCACTGTAATCTATCTTGGCGAAGTCACCTATCGCGGCGACTTCGTGCGGATCGACATGGATCTGCGGCCCTAGCCCTCTCAACGCGAGAACAGTTCCTGGTTCCGGCGCTCGAGCTCCTCCCCGTAGGTGCGCAGGACGTGGGCTTCGCTCAAGGTGCCAATCGTCGCGCGATGATCGGTGCGATCGACGACCGCGAGCACATCGGCCTCGCTGCGTTCAAAGGCTTTCAGGATCTCGCGCACCGGCGTGGTCGGGAGCAGGCACTCATCCTGTTGCTGGGCCAGTGAACCCAGCTGCTCATCGTCCTGGTTGGCGACGGAATGCAGCGTCGCGGCGGGCACGATGCCCGCATAGATGCCGCTGGGATCGCGGAGCACGATCTGGCGAACCTGTGCCGGCGAGAACAGTTTTTGCGCCTCGCCGATCGGCATCGTCGTTAGCGCGTTCTCGAAGTCAGTGCGCATCAGCGAAGCCGCGCTCATCTGCCGGACCCAGCCGATGTCTTGCGGGCCGCGGATCACCTCGCCGCGCAGATGGAAGCGCCATGTGGCGAAACTGTAGCCGAACAGCTCGCGCACGATCAGCGCGCAGACCGACGACGCGACCACCGCTCCAACGGTGACGGAGAAATCGCCGGTGATCTCGAGCGCAAGACACACCATGCTGAATGGTGCGCCAAGGACGCCCGTCCCGAGTGCGGCGAGCGCCGCGATGGCGGCCGTGCCGGGTTGAAGCGCCAGCGTGGGAAGAGGGCCCGTCAGCACGATGCTGTAGAGCTGCCCGATCAGCGCGCCCAGCAACAGCGAGGCGAAGAACAGGCCGCCGCGGAAACCGGAGCCGAGCGAGATGGCGGAGGGCAGGATCTTGAACACGATCGTGGTCGTGAGCAGAAGCCAGGTCGGATTGCTGACCAGCAGGATCTGCATCGCGCCGTGACCGGCGCCGAGCACAGTGGGCGTCAGCAAGGCGAGGCCGCCGAGGAGGAGGCCGCCGAGAATTGGGCGCAAGAAGCCCTTGAACACCGTGATGCGCTGAAAGCAGCGCTCGGAGAATGCGACGGCGAGCATCACGAGGATGCTGACGAAAGCGCAGATGATGCCGATCAGCACGGTTTGCCCGATCATCTCGACGGAGACCGGCGAGGGGAAGCCGGGCACCATCAGGAAGGACTGGTGCGTCAATTGCCGCGCGACGAGCCATGCGGTGACGGCGCTGGCGATGACCGGCACGAGACCGGCGGACGTATAGGCGCCGAGCACGACCTCGAAGGCGTAGAAGGCGCCCGCGAGCGGTGCGGAAAACGCGGCGCTGATCGCCCCCGCGGCGCCGCAGGCTACCAGCAGCCGCATGTCGTTGCGACGGGCAGCCAGGCGCTGGCCGACATGAGAGCCGAACATCGAGCAAATCTGGGTATAGCCGGCCTCCAGACCGACCGATCCGCCGAACCCGTTGGACAGCAGCGTCTGTATCGAGATCAGCAGGCTGCCGCGAAAGGACACCCGGCCGCCATAGAGCGCATTGGCCTCGATTGCGTCGGCGAGTTGCTGTCCCTTCACGCGCCGGGCGAAATATAGTCCGATTAGCGCGAGCACCAGGCCGCCGATCATCGGCACGAGCAGCGTGCGCTGCCAGGAGATCACGCCGGTGGCGCTGAGATGTGCATCGAAAGGAATGTCGAACAGCAGGGCGTGAGAAACCTGGCTGAGGCTCGAGATCGCAGCCACCAGCACGCCGCTGAGCAGTCCGACGACGATCGCGACCAGCACGAGGCCGGTCTCGCGATTGCGCACGAAGTTGCGCAGGAACAACGGCAGCAGGCGGATGCCGGGAGCCGCGGCCGGCTTCGCAGGATGTGATGCGGGCGCCATCCTAGGCCGGATCCCGCGGTGGTTCGGCGCGCACGACGCGGAAGCCGATATTGCTGGACGCGGAGTCGGGCGTGTTGGAGCTTCGCGCCGCGACGCGGTAGCGATTGCAGTAGGACTCGTGGCAGAGGAAGGATCCGCCGCGCATCGACCGGTTGGGAGCAGGCTCGCGGTTCAAGGGGTCTCGTGATGGCGTGAGGCGGTGATAGCTCGGCGAAAAATAGTCCTCGCACCATTCCCAGACGTTTCCGGCGACATTGTGCAGGCCATATCCGTTGGGCACGAAACTGTGAACCGGCGCCGTACCGAAGTAGCCATCATCCACGGTGTTGCGGTCGGGGAAGCTGCCCTGCCAGATGTTGCAGCGATGCTCACCGCCCGGGTGCAGCTCGTTGCCCCAGGGGTAGGTAGCCTGGTCCAGCCCGCCGCGCGCGGCCATCTCCCATTCCGCTTCGGTCGGAAGGCGCGTGCCGGACCATCGGCAATAGGCCTGTGCGTCGTTCCAGGAGACGTGGACGACGGGATGATCGAGCCTGTCCAGGATGCTGCTCGCAGGTCCCTCCGGCTGCGCCCAATAGGCGCGCAGCACCGGGACCCACCATGGCGTTTCCTGAACGCGCGTCGTGCGGGCCGCACGTGTCTCTTCCGGCAACAGCCCGTCGAAGACAAAGCTCCAGCCGTAGCGTTCGGCATCCGTCGTGTAGCCCGTGGCCCGGACGAAGTCGCCGAATTGGAGATTGCTCACGGCGTGGCAGGCAATGGCAAACGGCGACAACGTCACCAGCCGTACCGGGCCTTCGCCGTCCTCGACGAATCCGATACCGGCGGATCCCATGTGGAAGGTTCCGCCGATCAGCGAGCTCCAGCGGCGCGGGATCGGGGTTGTACTGGGAGTGATCGCCGCGTGCGCATCCTCGCCCGTCGCCGGCCCGCTGCCGGCGGCGCGCTGGGTGCAACAGTGTGAGCGATCCCCGGTCATGTCCTATTTCTGCTTCTCTTCCTCCCAGAAGGCTGTGCCGCCTTCCGCCTTCATCAACTCCAGAATCTTCTCGCGGGGGATCACGCCGCAGCGATTGGCCCATTGCTGATACTGCGCCGTCATCTCGCGGACGCGATCCGGATGCTGCGCGGCGAGATCGTTCATCTCGGTTCGGTCCGTTTCCATGTCGTAGAGCTCCCAGGGGCCGGGATACTTCCGCACCAGCTTCCACTTGCCGACGCGGACGGCCGCATTGCCCTCGTGCTCCCAGAACAGCGGGCCACGGTTGCCATAGGCCGAGGCGAATGACGGCACCAGGCTCTCGCCTTCGCAGGGCAGGATGGCGTTGCCGTTATACTCCTTGGGATAGGTGGCGCCGGTGACGTCGAGAATGGTTGCCATCACGTCGGTGAGCTGGCTCGGATTGTGCCGCAGGCCGCCTCTCTCGGAAATGCCGCGCGGCCAGTGCACGATGAACGGGGTTGCGATGCCGCCTTCGTGGATCCAGTGCTTGTAGAGACGGAACGGCGTGTTGGAGAGGTTGGCCCAGGCGGTGCCGTAGCTCTGGTAGGTGTCCTCGGCGCCGGGCATCAGGGTCGGGTCATTGCCGAAGCGCACCGGTCTGCCGTCGCGCGTCTTCGCCTGCGCGATCATGAGCTGGTCGACCAGCTCCTTTGCCGTGACGCCTTCCGGAATGTCCTCGGCGCAGGCGCCGTTGTCGGAGAGGAAGATGATCAGCGTGTTGTCCATCTGGCCGGTCTCGTCCAGCGCCTTCAGGATGCGGCCGATGCCCTGGTCCATCCGGTCGATCTGGGCCGCGTAGACCTCCATGCAGCGCAGCGTCCATTCGCGCTGCTCCGCGTCGGTCCACGGCGGTTGGGTCGGATCGCGATCGGTCAGGCGCCAGTTCGGATGGATGATGCCGTCGTCGACCAGGCGCTTGAGGCGCTCCTCGCGCAGCCTGTCCCAGCCCGCATCGAAGCGGCCCTTGTACTTGGCGATGTCCTCGTCATGGGCATGAAGCGGCCAATGCGGCGCCGTATAGGCGACGTACTGGAAGAATGGCGCGTCGGGCTTCTGTGCCTTGTGCTGGCGGATGAAGGCGGCAGCCTGATCGCTGATCGCATCGGTGTAGAAGAACGAGGGATCCTTCACCGCCTCGTGCTCGATATTGTCGTTGCCGCGGGTGAGCGTGTTGGGATGGTAAAAGGAGCCGGCGCCGATGATGGTGCCGTAGAAGTGGTCGAAGCCGCGCTGCATCGGCCATGCGTCGGTCGGCTCCGTCAGGCTGCTGGCGATGTGCCATTTGCCGCTGAGGTAGGACGTGTAGTTCTTGCTCTTCAGGGCCTCGGCGATCGTCACGCAGCTCTTGTTGAGATTGCCGGCGTAGCCCTCGGGGCCGTTGCTGTAGGTGAGGATGCCGATGCCGGTCTGATGCGGATGCAGGCCGGTGAGCAGCGAGGCGCGCGAGGGGCTGCAGCGGGCGGTGTTGTAGAACTGCGAATAGCGCAAGCCATTCGCCGCGAGGCGGTCGAGGTTCGGCGTCTGGATTTCGCCGCCGTAACAGCCGATGTCCGAAAAGCCCATGTCGTCGTTGAGGATGAGCAGGATGTTGGGGCTATCGGGGGTCTTTGCGCCATTCGGCATGTTTGTGTCCTCGTTCTCGACGTGTGGCGTTGCTAGTGGCGGCGCGTCAGGCTGATGCTGAGGCGGAAATATTTCGGCAAGTACACAGCGCGCAGCAGCTCAAGCGCCCGCCCGTCCTTGCCGAAGGTGACGCGCTCAATGGAGAGCAGGGGCGAGCCGACCTTCACCCCCAGCAGCTTGGCGCTGCCGGCGTCGGCGAGGTCGGCGCTGATGGTCTGCTGGGCGTCCTTGATGGCGAGACCAAGCTCGTCCTCGAAGACGCGGTACATGATGATCGAGACCAGGTCGCGCTTCTCGAGCTCGAGACCGATATCCGGGGGATAGAAGGCGTGCTCGATGGCGATCGGCGTGTCGTCCGCCAGCCGCAAGCGCCGGAGCTGCCAGACGGCGCGTTCGCGCAGCTGCTCGCGAACGGCGGCATCGTGCCGGTTGGTCATGCCCTGCTGCAGGATCGTGGCGCCGGCCTGGTAGCCGGCGTCGCGGATGGTTTCCGAGAAGCCCATGAGGTGGCCGACCCAGTTCTCGGGCTGGTTCGAGCGCAGGAAGGTGCCGCGGCCGCGCGACCGGTCGAACATGCCTTCGTTCACGAGGGGGGCTATGGCGTTGCGGATGGTGATGCGGCTGACGCCGAAATGGCGGCCGAGCTCGGCCTCGGTCATCAGGCGGCCAGTCTCGTCGATCAACTTGCCGTCGCGCACCTGGCTGCGAATGGATTCACGGATCTGGATATGCAGGGGCGTTGATCCCTCCTCAACGACATCGCTGCCGAGCGGCGCGGGCTTCTTCTTGCGTGTTTGAATAGCCATGGTGTCAGAGCCGCATGCGTGTTGCTGGATCGAACAGATGAATGTCTTGCGGTCGGGCCGTGATCGAGATCGTGTCGCCCTCGCCAGGAATGTTGCCGTCGGCGACGCGCATGCGGATCATGGTGCCGGCGCAGTCGAGGTCGAGCACGGCGGTATCGCCGAGATCCTCGATCAGGTCGACGCGCGCGCCGAGGCCACCCTCCGCCATGCGGAGGGCGCCGGGCCGAAGCCCGACCACCACGTCGCGCTCACCTGCGGTCGTGGCCGTCGTCTTGAGGCGATGGCCCGCGATGATGACGTCGCCATCCACGTAGCGGGCGGGGACGAGGTTCATTGGGGGATTGCCGATGAAGCCGGCAATGTCGATCGAGTTCGGACGGGCGAACACCTCCGCGGGCGTACCGACCTGCTGGATCTCGCCCGACATGAACACCGCCATGCGGTCCGCAAGCGTCATGGCCTCTTCCTGGTCGTGGGTGACGTAGACCGCGGTGACGCCCAGTGAACGCTGCAGCTTCTTCAACTCGGCGCGGGTTTCCAGCCGCAGCTTTGCATCGAGGTTCGAGAGCGGCTCGTCGAGCAGGAACAGGCGCGCCTTGCGCACGATGGCGCGGGCCAGCGCGCAGCGCTGCTGCTGGCCGCCCGAGAGCTGGCCCGGCTTGCGATCGAGCAAATGGTCGATCTTCACCTTGCGCGCCGCATCCTTCACGGCGGGCGTGATCTCGGACTTCGGCAGCTTGGCCATCTCCAGCGGAAAGGCGATGTTCTCGGCCACCGTCATGTGCGGGTAGAGCGCGTAGCTCTGGAATACCATGGCGATGTCGCGGTCCCGCGCATCGGTCGAGGTGACGTCCTTGTCGTCGATCAGCACGCGGCCGGCGGTCGGCGCATCGAGGCCTGCGAGGATGCGCAGCGTCGTGCTCTTGCCCGAGCCGGACGGGCCGAGCAGGGCGAAGAACTCACCCGGCTTGATATCGAAATTGACGCCCTTCAGCGCGGCGAACTCGCCGTGCATCTTGACGATGTTGCGAAAACTGACCTGACCCTGGCCGCTCATCGGCGTCCTCCGCCCTTGACTGCACCGACCGTCAGGCCCTTCACGATATGCTTCTGCGCGACCACGCCGAGGACGACGACAGGCAGCATGGCGAGAACCGAGACCGCGGCGAGCTTGGCCCACAGCGTCTGCTCGACGGAGACGAAATTGAACATGGCGACCGTGACCGGCCGCACCGTGTTGCCGCTGAGTACGACGGCGAACAAAAATTCGTTCCACGCATTGAGAAACACGAACACGACCGTCACGGCGATGCCGCCACGGACCTGCGGAATGATGATCCGCCACAATGTCTTCAAGCGGCTGGCGCCATCGAGATAGGCGGCTTCCTCCATCTCGAAGGGAATATCCTCGAAATAGGAGACCAGCAGCCAGATCGCGAAGGGCAGGGAGAACGACAGATAGATCAGGATGATGCCCTGATAGGTGTCGATCCAGCCGATGTTCCGCAGCACCAGAAAGTACGGGATGATGATGCCGACCGGCGGCAGCATCTGCGTGGCCAGCACGTAGAAGCCCGCGAACTTCTTGCCGCGAAAGCGCAGGCGCGCCAGCGCATAGGCCGCGGGCACCGCCATCAGCATGGTGACCACGGTGGTGCCGACGGAGATGATGACGCTGGAGAGCAGGTTCGGCAGGATCGATCCCGAGCCGAACAACACGTCGCGATAGGCTTCCCACGTCGGCGTGAACACCAGCTTGGGCGGATAGGCCAGCACGTCGGAATCGGTCTTGAGCGAATTCATGACGCTCCAGACGATCGGAAACGCCCAGGCGAGCAGGAAGACCGTGGAAATCGCGAGCAGGGCGATAATGCGGAGGCGCTTGGCGGTCATTTCGCCCTCCGCATCGCGAACAGGATGCCGGAGATGATGATGGTCACGACCAGGAGCGCGACCGCGAGCGCTGAACCGTAGCCGATCGACAGCTCGGTGAAGGATTTCCGATAGGCATAGAGATTGAGGATCTCGGTCGCGGTGCCGGGACCGCCGGCGGTGACGGTGAAGATCGCTGCGAACGCGGTTAGCGCCACCATGGTCCGCATGATGATGACCATGACGATCGCCGGGCGCAGCAGGGGCAGGGTGATGCGGCGGAAGCGCTGCCAGGCCGAGGCGCGGTCGAGCCGCGCGGCCTCGTAGATGTCCTCGGGCAAGGAGGCCAGCGAGGCCAGCAGCACCATAAACGCGAACGGCGTCCACTGCCAGGTATGGATCGCGATCACCGAGACCATCGCGAGCGTGGGGTCGCCGAGCCAGTTCTTGCTGCCGAGGCCGGCGTTGATGGCGAGGAAATCGACGATGCCGAATTCTGGTGCCAGCATGAAGGTACGCCAGATCATGCCCACAACGGCCGGCGACAGCACCACGGGCAGGATGGCGATGACCCTGAACCAGCCCTGGCCGCGCTTCATGTCCATGACCAGCAAGGCGAGCGCGAGGCCAATGATGACCTGCAGCGCGACGGTCGAGCCGGTATAGACCAGGCTCACCAGCAGCGAGGTCCAGAAGCGCTCGTCGGAGAGCAGCACTTGGTAGTTCTCGAAGCCGACGAAGCCGTTAGTGAATGGCATCGCCAGGTCCATCCGGAATGTGCTGGTGTAGACCAGGAAGAGCAGCGGAAACGTCGTCGTGGCGAGCAGCGCAAGAAACGCCGGTGCAAGCAGGGCCGCTGCAAACCGGCGTTCGCGCTGCGTCAGGACGCGGCCGAAATCGCTGCGAGGCGCCTCGCTCGCGATCCCGGCCGATGTCACCGCTGTCGTCACCATGGTTCAGCCGCGCATCATCGGTTCGATGCGGCGCTGCGCATCGTCCAGTGCGGCCTTGACCGTGGCCTGGCCGGAGAGGGCCGACTGGATTGCGGTCGCCATGGTGTCGCCGATCGCCGGCCATTGCGGCACGCGCGGACGCCAGTCGACGTCGGTGTCCTCCTGCAGGGCGCCCATCGTGGCCTCGACGAAGTTCTCGCCAAAGCCGTTCATCAGCTTGATGTAGTCGGGATCCTTCCATACCGAGGTGCGGTTGACGCCCGAGCGTTTGGTGGGACCGGCGAACTTGTGCGCGGTGCGCCCCTGGGTCTCGGCGCTCGCGGCCCACTGGATGAACAGCCAGGTCGCCTTGCGCTTCTTCTCCGGCAGTGCGGAATTGATCGGGAAGCCCCAGTTCCAGATCGACGTGGTGCGCTTGCCCGAGGGGCCCTTGGGCCAGCGCGCATAGGCGACCTTGCCGATCACTTTGGACTTCTCGGGATTGTTGATGACCGAAGCCGACGAGTGTGCGTCGATGTAGCTGGCGACGGTGCCTTGCGAGAAGGCGTCGGCGATATCCGGCCAGTTCCAGTTCGCCGCCGCGGTCGGCGCGTACTTCTTCATGATGTCGACGTACCAGGCGAGCGCCGCCTCGGCCTCGGGGCCGTTGACGGTGAGCTTGCCGCCCTTCATCCAGTCGCCGCCGAACTCGCGGAAGATCGACGGATAGATGTACATGTTCTGGCCGGCACCGGCGACGCCGCGCAGCGCTGCACCCCAGACACGATCGTTCGGCGTGTTCAACGCCGCCGCATTCGACATGTAAGCTTCTAGCGTGTCGGCCGGCTTCAGGCCTTTCGCGTCATAGAGATCCTTGCGATAGACCTGAATGGTGACTTCACCGTCATAAGGCATGCCATAGAGCTTGCCGTCGATGCCGTTGGCGCTGCGCCAGGCCGGGATGATGTCGTCGAGCTTGAACCAGGCCGGATCGGTCAGCGACCTGTCGGCGAGGTAAGTGTCGAGCGGCTCGACCCATTTGTTCGCGGCATAGAGCGCGTAATACATGGGATCGGCGGCATGGGTCGCGTAGGTGCCGGTCTTCGAGGTCAGGTCGATGACGCTCTTCTGCCGGATCTGCGCCGGCGGAATTTTCTCAAAGCGGACGTCGATGCCGGTGAGCGCCTTGAACTGCGGCGCCAGTGCAATGAGGTTTTCGAAATAGCTCGCCGGGATCACGGCGACCGTGATGGTCTCGCCGGAAACCCGCTGCCAGTCGATCTGAGCGGATTTGTAAGGCGCGAGGTCGGCGTCCTGCGCGGCAGCTTGCCGGAGAAAGGCCGGGCTAAGTGTCGCGAAAGCGGCGGCGGCGGTTCCGGTCTTGAGTAGCGTTCGTCGCGTCGGCTTGAATGACGTCATGCTGTCCTCCCGAAATCCGGATTTATACTTCCGGTTAGTTAGGACATTTGCCCAAATGTTATAACAAGTCAATTGCGACAACTTGGGTGTCCTCCGGCCGTTGGCGCGGAGCGTGGAACGACCGCGGACCTCGCCTCCGGGAGGCGCGATCGGGCCGAGCAGCGATGAGATGCAGTTGCCGGCTAGATGTCGCCGAGGAGCTCGAAATCTGCGCGAGCGTCGCCGGCCGTATGGATCTGGCCGCTATATCGCTGCGCGCTCAGCTCGAACGCTGCCGGCAATCGGTCGTCGATAACGAGATGGTGGCACTCGTTGAGGTGGCCGCCGCGAACCGTTGCATTGCGCCCGAATTTGGTGATGTCGGCCACGAGCACGGACGTTCGTGAGTTGGCGGCGATGGATTGGCGTGCCTTGACTTCATCGACATGGAAGTCGAGCAGCGAGCCGTCCGCATCGACGCCGCCGACGCCGAAGATTCCGAAGTCGGCGCGAAATCCCGAGAAGAAATGCACGGCGGCCTCCCCAATGATATCGCGGTCGAGCGGCCGCAGCGTGCCGCCGGCGATGGTGATCTCAACATCCGGATTATGCGAGAAGGCTGCGGCCACGTTCAGGCTGTTGGTGATCACCCGCAGATCCCGTCGACGGGAAAGTGCCTGCGCGACATATTCGGGCGTGGTGCCGAGCCCGATCATCAGCGACGTCCCGTCGGGAATGAGTTTGGCGGTCGCATGCGCGATCCGCCGCTTGGCTTCGGCATTCAGCCTGTGTCTGCTGCTGTAGGCGAGGTTCTGATTCTGGACGGGGAGGCTGACTCCGCCATGAACGCGCCGAAGCAATCCCTGGTCGCAGAGCGCATTCACAAGGCGGCGGATGGTCTGCTGGGTCACCTCGAAACGCGCCGCAAGCTGCTCGATGGAAGCGAAGCCTTGCTCGCGCACGATCTCCAGTATGTGGACCTGACGTGTCGTGGCGCTCCTGGCCATGAGCCCTCCGTTCGCGGCAAAGTATCATTTGAACGGCCAAGGCGCAATTTTCTGTTTCATATGGTGTCACACTGTGTTCATATGAACATAAATAGTCGCTACGCCGATGAATGCGCGTGGCTCAAGGGAGGACGCATGGACTGGTCTTTGACCGGCACTGTGCTGCTCCGTTGGAGCGAGCCGCCATCAGCGTAGCTGCATCATGCTGAGAGCGAACCGGCCATGTCGGCGATTACGCTGAATCATGTCTCCAAGTCGTGGGGCGCGATGCGCGCCGTCGATGACATCAGTCTGACGGCGGACGAGGGCTCGCTGCTGGTGCTGCTGGGGCCGTCCGGCTGCGGCAAGTCGACCACGTTGCGGCTGATCGCCGGGCTCGAGGAGGCAGACGCCGGCACGATCGCCATCGGCGGCGTGGACGTGACCCGCCTGTCGCCGGCGGACCGGAAGATCTCCATGGTCTTCCAGTCCTATGCGCTGTTCCCGCATTTGAGCGTGGCCGAGAACATCATTTTCGGACTGCGCGTGCGGCGGGTGTCGCGCGCCGAACGCGACGCCCGGCTTCGTCGCGTCGCCGACATTGTTGGTCTCGCGCAGCTGCTCGATCGCAAGCCGTCGCAATTGTCGGGAGGGCAGCGCCAGCGCGTCGCGCTGGGACGCGCCATCATCGCCGAGGCGCGGGTCTGTCTCATGGACGAGCCGCTGTCCAACCTGGACGCCAAGCTGCGGCACGAGATGCGAACGGAAATCCGCGCGTTGCAGCAGCGCCTTGGCATGACGATGGTCTACGTGACCCACGATCAGACCGAAGCCATGACGATGGCGGACCGCGTCGTCCTGATGCGCGATGGCCGTATCGAGCAGAACGGCTCGCCGGAAGAGCTCTACAACAGGCCGGCGACGGCGTTTACGGCGCGTTTCATCGGCACACCGCCGATGAACCTGGTGCGTCAGGGCGATCATCTGATCGGCATCCGGCCGGAGCACATCCGCATCGTGCCCGGTGGCGATCATGCCGCGCGGGTCAAGGCCGTCGAGCATCTCGGAGCCGACAGCATCGTGCTTTGCGACATCGACGGTCAGCCGATCTCGGTGCGGCTCGACGGGTTCAGCAAGGTTCAGCCCGGCGAGGATGTCCGCCTGGCCTGGGAGGCCGGTCACGAACATCGGTTCGATCCGGCTACGGAACGCCGATTGGAAACTTCAGCCAGGGAGGGCCGGCTGGCGACCTCCGCCGGATAGCAACGGTGGCTTCAGGCGCTCGGCGGATTACAAAGGGAGAGAGAGATGTTTGCGCGACGAACGATGTTGATGGCAGCCGCACTTGCCGTGCTCTCGATGGGAGCACGTCCCGCCGCCGCGGTGGATCTGACCATGTACTATCCGGTCGCGGTCGGCGGTCCCGTCACCAAGATCATCGACGACATGGTCTCACGTTTCGAGAAGGACAATCCGGACGTCAAGGTAACGGCAGTCTATGCCGGCAACTACACGGACACGATGACCAAGGCGATGACCGCCATGAAGGGCGGGCAGCCGCCGCAACTGTCGGTGCTGCTGTCGACTGACGTGTTCACGTTGATGGACGAAAACGCGATCGTGCCGTTTGACGACCTCGTCGGCGACAAGGCCTGGTTCAAGGAGTTCTATCCCGCGTTCATGGCCAACGGCCAGGTGGACGGCAAGACCTGGAGCATCCCGTTCCAGCGTTCGACCATCGTGCTGTACTGGAACAAGGACGCCTTCAAGGAAGCCGGCCTCGATCCCGAGAAGGCGCCGGCGTCCTGGGACGAAATGGTCGAGATGTCGAAGAAGCTGGTCAAGAAGGAGGGCGCCAACACGACGCGTTGGGGCGTCGAGATCCCGACGACCGGCTACGGCTACTGGATGCTGCAGGCGCTCGCCATCGAGAACGGCCAGAAGATGATGAACGAGGCCGGCACCCAGGTGTACCTCACCGCGCCGAAGACGGTCGGCGCGCTCGACTACTGGGTCGACCTGTCGCGCAAGCACAACGTCATGCCGACCGGCAGCATCGACTGGGCGACGCTCCGCACCGACTTCCTCGAAGGCAAGACCGCGATGATGTGGCACACCACCGGAAATCTGACGGCGGTCAAGGACGCCGCGAAATTCCAGTTCGGCGTGGCCATGCTGCCGGCCAAGGAGCGGCGGGGATCGCCGACCGGCGGCGGCAGCTTCTACATCTTCAAGAACGCTTCGGCCGAGCAGCAGAAGGCCGCCGTCAAGTTCATCCAGTGGATGACGGCGCCCGAGCGTGCGGCGGAATGGAGCATGAAGACCGGCTACGTCGCGGTGTCGCCGGCCGCCTACAAGACCAAGGCGATGGAAGACTACGCCAAGGGCTTCCCGCAGGCGACCGTCGCGCGCGATCAGCTCGAGCATGCCGTGCCGGAGCTGTCCGTCCACGAGAACGGCCGCATCTACAAGTTCGTGAACGATGCCGTGCAGGCCGCGGTCACTGGCTCGCAGAAGCCGCAGGAAGCGCTGGCCGCCGCGCAGGCGCAGTCCGACCGCGTGCTGCGCGCCGCCAAGTAATCGCAAAGCAAGGGACGTGGCGGGGTGGCGGTTCGCCGCCATCCCGCCGGCTCCAGGATGACCGATCTCGCCGCCTCATCGCCAATCTCCGAACGCCGCGCCCGGTCGCAGGCGTGGTGGAATGCCGTGAATGCGTGGTTGCTGCTGTTGCCGGCGGCGGTCCTGCTGGTTGCCTTCACGCACTGGCCGATCCTGGCGACGATCCGGCATTCGCTGTTCATCACCAAGCGGAACGGCAGCGAGGTCTTCGTCGGGACGGATAGCTACCGGGCCATGGCGGCCGATCCGATCTTCTGGAAGGCGCTGGTCAACAATTTTTGGTTCGCACTCGGCACGATCCCGACCTCGATCGCGCTCGCGCTGCTGATGGCGGTCTGGGTCAATCGCAACATGCGCGGCCGCGGATTTCTGCGGCTGGCTTACTTCACGCCGACGGTGCTGCCGATGATCGCCGTCGCCAACATCTGGCTGTTCTTCTACACGCCGGATTACGGTGCGCTCGATCAGCTGCGCGGCCTGTTCGGCCTCGGCGGCTGGAACTGGCTCGGTGATCCCTCGACGGTGATGGGCTGCCTGATCGTCATGGTGATCTGGAAGGAAGCCGGCTTCTTCATGATCTTCTATCTGGCGGCGCTGCAGCAGCTCTCGCCGGACCTCGATGAGGCCGCCTCCATCGAAGGCGCGAGCCGGTGGTACACGTTCCGCCGCATCACGTTCCCGCTGCTGATGCCGACCACGCTGTTCGTGGCCATCAATGCCGTCATCAACTCGTTCAAGCTGGTGGACCATCTGGTCATCATGACAAAGGGCGGTCCGAACAACGCCAGCACGCTGCTGCTCTATTACATTTATGAGGTCGCCTTCACGTTTCTGGACTCCTCCTACGCCGCAACGCTGACAGTCGTGCTTCTGACGCTGATGAGCGCGATTGCGCTGCTCAAGTTCGGCTATCTCGATCGCAGGATCCACTACCAATGAGAGGCAGGACACACCCCATCGAGGCCGTCGCAGCATGGCTCCTCGCTTTGATCTGGCTCGCCCCCTTGGGCTATGCCTTCTGGAGCGCGCTGCATCCGGCGGCCTATGCCACGTCGTTCAGCCTGTCCGCGCCCTGGACGCTGGAGAATTTTGCCCGGGCCTGGAAGCAGGCGCCGTTCGGCCGGTACTACCTCAACACGGTCGTGCTGGTGACGTTCATCCTGGTCGGCCAACTCATCCTGTCGACGCTGGCCGCCTATGCCTTTGCGCGCTTCAGATTCAGGGGCAGCGGCATTGCGTTTGCCCTCGTGCTGCTCCAGCTCATGATCATGCCCGACGTCCTCATCGTCGAGAACTACCGCGCGATCGCAAAGCTTGGTTTGCTCGATACGATTCCTGCCATCGCGCTGCCATATCTGGCGAGCGCCTTTGGTATCTTCCTGTTGCGGCAGACGTTCAAGAGCGTGCCTCAGGAGCTGGTCGAGGCCGCCCGCGTCGAGGGAGCAGGCCCGCTCGTGATCCTTTGGCGGGTCTATGTGCCCTTGGCCCGGCCCACCTACATCGCGTTCGGTCTCGTCTCCGTCAGTTATCACTGGAACAACTTCCTGTGGCCGCTGATCGTCACGAATTCGGTGGAAGCGCGGCCGCTCACGGTGGGGCTCGCCGTTTTCGGCGCGCCCGAGACCGGTGTGGACTGGTCAGTGATCACGGCCGCGACCGTGATGACGATGGCGCCGCTGTTGATCGCGTTCCTGCTGTTCCAGCGGCAGTTCGTTCAATCATTCATGCGCGCGGGTATCCGGTAATGCGGCTTCTCACCTGGAACATACAGTGCGGCAAGGGGTGCGACGGAGTCACCGATCTCTCCAGGATCGTTGCCGTCGCCAGGCAGTCGCTCGATGCGGACGTGTTCTGCTTCCAGGAGGTGAGCGCCAATTTTTCGAGATTTGGCGATGGCGCGGATCAGAGCGCTCAGCTCGCAGCCTTGCTGCCCGGCTACTCCGCGATATTCCGGCCGGCGATCGAGACGATGGATCGTGCGGGCAGGATCCACTGTTTCGGCAACATGACGCTGTCGCGGTTGCCGGTGCTGCAGATCGCCAATCACCTCCTGCCGTTTCCGGGCGCAGGTGGGATGCGCAGCATGCGCCGTCACGCCCTGGAGGTGACGCTTCAGGCCTCATTTGGCGCGATCCGCATCGTCAACACGCATCTTGAGTTTCATTCGGCCGATCAGCGTCACGCGCAGATCACGCGGCTGCTGGATCTGCAACAAGACGCGTCGGAGAGCCCCAGGCAGGCCAGCTCCCGGCACGATGAGCCATATGGGAGCCAGACCGTCGCGGCGTCGAGCCTGATGTGCGGCGATTTCAATTTCGACGTCGCCGATCCGCAGCACGCCCTGATCGACCGCGCCAGCAGGCCTGGCTTGAATTATCGGGATGCGTGGACCGCCAATCGTCCGGGTCGCCCGCGGGCGCCGACATGCGGCATCTTTGATCGCGCGCAATGGGCCGACGGGCCGGACTGTCGCGACTTCATCTTCGTCACGGAGGATCTGGTCAGTCGCGTGCGCAGCATCGAGGTCAACGCAGCAACCGATGCGTCCGACCACCAACCCCTCGGAATCGAGCTGGCGGACTAGCGCATGGCGAAGTCATCAAAGCTTGTCGTGGCAAGGAAGGGCAGGGTGCTCCTGGTCAGGCGGCGGCGCGACAAGCGCTGGATGTTTCCGGGCGGCCGCAGGCGGGCCGGCGAGAGTGAGAGAAACTGCCTCCATCGCGAGATCATGGAGGAGCTGCCCAAGCTCAGGCTTGGCGAGTTGAGGCTGTGGAAGGAAGTCAACGGCAAGAACCGAAGGTCCGGCCGAAAAATGAGCGACGCAATCTTCCTGAGCAGGAAAGTTTCAGGTCCATTGAAGATCGGCGACAAGAGGGAGATCGACAGGGCGGCTTGGCGTAAACCGCGCGGGCTCAAGTTGACGCCAACCTCGCGTTACATTCGAGACAAGCTGTTTCCGAAATAAATCGCGCCGGTGAATTATAACGCATCTCCGTATGCAGAACGGCCGGAGCTTGGTGAGCCCACGCCTCAGGTCAGGGGAAGCCCGCTCTTGGCGCAGACCGGACGTTCGGCCGGTCCCGCATGTCCCAGAAGGGCCACAGGCAGACGTATGGGTCAGCTCATCCCAGGCGAACCCTGACTCGACCTCTCGACTTACTTCCGTGGCTCGGTCACCACTTTGGTTGATCCGTCCGGCGCTGCCTGCATTCCCGGTGGGCTTTGACCTTGCGGGCTTTCCGGCGGCGCGCCACCCGATTTCGTGTCAATCGGTCCGGTCCAACCTTGCGGCTGCAATTGACCTTTTTCTTCCGGTGCCGAGCGTTCAGTTGCCGTGTCCTTGGGATCGGTCTGTGCTGTCGCAAATCCGCACGACAACGCCCAGCCAACCGCCGCTATCAGAATGATCCGCATTGCGAGACTCCGCTTGGCTGATCGAACCAACAGGCTGGTCCCGCTTCAGTTCCATGCTGTGTATGCAAACGATCAAACTGCCCGCAAACGATGTCCGGGTTAGGTCAAAAGCTGGCGTCGCAGTGGCAGCGGCAATTGCGGACGTGACCTGCTATTCGACCACCTCATCGGCGCGAGCGATCAGCATCGCTGGGATTTCGAGCCCGAGCGCCTTTGAGGTCTTGAGATTTATTACCATCTCAAACTTTACAGGTTGTTCAACCGGGATGTCGGCGGGCTTCGCGCCCCTTATAATTTTTGCTACGTAACCGGCCGACCGGCGGTACATATCCGGAAAGCTCGGACCATACGATAGCAGCCCTCCCTCTCTGACAAAGGCGGCACCAAACCAAATCGATGCTAATCGATAGCGTCCGGCCAACTCGATCAGTCGCTTGCGATTATAGTTCAGGAACGGAGATGCCATAGTTACAAGTGCATCAGCGCCCTGTTCCTTCGCGTGCGCGAATGCACCGTCAAATTCATTGGGATCAGCGGCCTGTACAATCAGCGGGTCAAGCTTGAGCGCACGCGCAGTCGCCTGTACCTCAGCCACTCCGGCCTGCCCTACCTTCGGGTCATGCAGGACCATGATCCTCGTCGTTGCTGGTACAGCCTCTTTCAGCACTTCCACGCGTTTGGCTTCCAAATCTGTGCCAGACATCGCCAAACCGGTGACATTACCGCCGGGTCGGCTGAGGCTCTTAACAACTCCCGTCCCAATCGGATCACTGATGATTGCAAATACAACGGACGTTTTGGTTCCTGTGGCTATGAGCGCAAGTGTCGTCTCCAGCCGGCAGTGATGATGACATCGAGATCGCGTTGTCCGAGATCTGCTGCCAGTTGTTTGATGCGGTTTGGATCGCCTTCGCCCCACAGGTAATCAACCTCGATCGTTCTGCCCTCTACAAGGCCATTCTCGAGCAGACCTTGTTTGAACCCTTCGATCTGCCGAGGATCGAAGGCGCCCGGGCTCCCAACGCCCAAATAGGCGATGCGGGCGATACGATCGTTCTTCGATTGAGCACACGCTGGCAAAGGCAACGCTGCGGCGCCAAGGCCGGCAATGAAATCACGTCGTCTCATGTTAACCCTGCTGATGCCTATCGCAGCGCAGATGCTGGGGCAACTATCCATGGCTCTCACTCAGGCGCTGACAAGGTCCGATGTCTGAAACGGGTCAAAATGCGAAGAACTCAACGTGAGCAAATCTAGTCCGCTATACCCCCACTCACCGGACCTCGAAGAGGCGTCCGGACACTTCGCAGAAGGGCCACTAACGGACATTTACGTAATCGCGAGGCTCCGGTCACGCCTCGAAAACCAAGCGAGTGCCGGTGTACGCGCGAAGGACTTTCGCCGGCATCGCAGCACGCGCGATTTCGTAGAAGGGTTCGCCCGTACAATGCAGCGGAACCACATAAGTCGGATCGATCTCTTGGAGCGCCTTGACCGTGTCCCGAACGTAGTCCTCCTGATAAGGCGCGAGATGAAAGCCCCCGATCACAGCATGAATTTTTTCCACGCCGGAGGCGGCTTGAGCTTGCCTGATCGCATTGACCACGCCGCGATGGCTGCACGATGTCAGAACGACAAGCCCGCGTCCTTTCAGATTGAATGCGGTGGCGATTTCGTGCTGAAATTGATCCGGCACGACGGACGCACTGCGTTCCGCCTCGCTGAGGCGCTCGGGATAACAGCCGACGCCTCGGTCGAAACCAATGGTCATCGCGCTCGGTGATAGCACCTTCTCGAAGCTTTTCTGGCCGATCTGCCCCGTGGTCAAGGCGTGATCGGCAACCAGAGCGGGTCTCTCGGTGGAGGTTACGGCGACGTCGACCTGCTCGAGCGCTTTGCGATCGATCACGCCGAAGTTGCCGCGCACCGGAGGTGCAGTCCATTGTCGCGCGCAAAAGCATCCTTCGCCGCCGACAAATAGCGGCAGTTTGCGCTTCAGCTTGCCGCTTTGCGCCTGCAGGAAACCGACGAGACCGCCGAAGTGATCCTGGTGCCCGTGGCTGAGCACAAGGGCGTCGATTGCTGCGGGATCAATGCCAAGCAGGCCGGTATTGTTGAGAAGTGCTTCCGGCGTGAACCCGAAATCGACCAGGATATTGCGCGTCTCGTTGCCGCGTCGTGACTCGACCTGCATCGCAAGGCCGAATTCACTGACCAACGTTCTGCCCGGCGGCTTGTCGCTGAGACCCCAGCCAAAATGCTGGATATCAACATTAGGCAGCTTCCTGCTTGGAGCGACAGCGAACTGATAGCTATCGATCACGATCCGAACCGCTATGTGGTCAAGCTCAGGAACTGATCCAGTGACGGCCTGGGCTCTAGCCGGTTTCGAGCCAGCAAGGAGCGTGGCAAGTATTGCACTCAGGATGCCGGCGCCTCCGCCGCAGACAAATTCCCGTCGCCCAATCTCATCGCAGAAGAACTGCCGTTGAGAAGGGCTTGCATGAGATCGCGAAATCGAAGGTGAAATGTATTCGACTGCCATTGCCACCTCCCATTCCTGCCAACAAACGTGGGCCATAAACAGAAGGCGCGGGACCGCTCGGACGTATTTCATTCCGCAGGGTCGGGCGTCTTAACTTGGAAACAGTTCTACCAACTTGAAGCTACGTCAAGCAAAATTGCCGGTGGGCGGAGTCCGTTAGGGGTCAAAGGCCGCCCTCGGCAGCCAGCATGCCCTTGGTCGGGTCATCTCTTAGCGCAGCGCGTCCACGACTGCGGTCGCACAGTTAGCGCCTCGTCGCCCCAAATGGCACCTCATGCGAAGGCAATGAGCGCATCGCCAACTTCGTCATGTGGAGCCTCCGTCCATCGATGCCTCTCCTATCTTCGTTGAATAGCCAGAATTTGCGCGAGGGCCTATCGTCAGACGAGCTCCCGGAGAGACAACCGGCAGACAACCAGGAGGAGATGATCATGCCAAAGACGTTGCGACCTTCTTTGCAGTCGCACTTGCACTCGTCGCCTCGGGTTTCGCCGCGAGTCAGGCGCTACCGCAGGTTAAAGCCCGGGAAGCGGTCTGGATCACGCTCTTCGATGGCAAAGACCTCGAACAATGGGATCAGGTCGGCGCTTCCAATTGGCATCTGGAGGACGGCGTGGTGATTGCCGACAAGATGGACGGCAAAGAGGCTGGTTATCTCGTCAGCAAGAAGCCGTACAAGGACTTCGTGCTACACGTCGAATTTTGGTCCAGCGAGGATGCAAACAGCGGCGTTTATTTCCGCTGCCTCGACGCCAAGAAGATCACCGACCGGACCTGTTACGAAGCAAATATCTTTGATGAGCGCCCCGATCCGAGTTACGGCACTGGCGCGATCACACGTTACGTCGAGGTCAACCAGATGCCCAAAGCCGGCGGCAATTGGAATACGTTCGAGATCACGGCAAAGGGACGCGACATCACCGTCGTGCTCAACGAAAAGAAAACGGCCGAACTGCGGAACGGAATGTTCGATGAAGGCTGGATTGCGCTACAACACGGCGCGGGAACGATCAAGTTTCGCAGGGTGCAAATCCAGCCCTTGTAACGCCGCGCTAAGGAGCGACGCTGGCGGGCTTGCCCGCGTCGAACCTATGTCGCACCCAAAAGCTAACGTCTGCGCCACACGCACGACCGAAAAAGAAATGGCCCCAACGCTATCAGACGCCGGGGCCATTCGCGATCATCAGGCCGGTTACCTCCGCCGTGCCGTCTGATCCTCGGTGTCGCCGATTACCGCATCCGGTCTGGTTTAGATCAGGACCCGGTTGCGTCATCACATGAGGCACGAAAGCGATCGGCCGCCAGCTCGGCCTCGCGCCACTCGGCGCGGCGCCGATGCTCAGCCCCCAGCGCCTTGCGCGTCTCCACGTCCCAGATGATTCGATCAATCTCGGCGCCGTCCAGCGTGCGCTTGATGCGCAGGACGGTGGACAGCACAATCACGACATCGCCGTAGGGCAACAACAAATCACGGGCGGCGACATCGCAATGCGCGATGAACGTTTCGATCGCCTCCTCGCTCTTGCAGAATAGCAGGGCCAGCTCTCGCGCCTGCAGCAGATCATCGGTGGGCGGCTCAGGATCGCGGTCGCTGAGCAACATGGCTTGGGCAGCCCTTCCGGCCATCAGCTCGATGCATTGATTATAGACGTTGGCGAAAACATCAGCGACCGAGCCCCGATCGTCGCCAGCGTTAGGCATCATGGCCACTGTGGCGGTGATGCGGCCCGGCAGGCGCCGTTGCGCTGTTTACTTGCTGAGTGCCCTTGCTCACGATTCGAACGCTTCCCGGCGGCAGCGGGTCTTGTTAGACGCCTTCGAGCGTGATCAGCATATCGAGATCACTCGTGCTCTCTTTGCGTAGCTTTATGAGCGGCTGATACTCAGGCGAGTTATACCAAGCGTCGAGCGATTGCTTATCCGGGAATTCGATGATGACAACCCGATCCGGCTCCCAATGGCCGCCTTCGGGCAATAGATGTGCGCCGCCCTTTGTCAGATACCGTCCGCCATATTTTTCGATCATCGGCCCGACCTTGGCCCGGTACTCCTCGAATACGGCGGGCTCCGTGATGACGTGCTCAGCGATCAAGTAAGCCTTCGGCATGGCCGCTCTCCGGCATGGTTGTCCCGCCAGGAGCCTATCACGATCGGGCTATGTTGGCGGCGTCCCATTGAGAAGCTGCGAAACAGCAGTGACGAGTTGGGCAGGTGCGAACTGCTTCTGCAAAATGATGCTGTTCGGCACGCCCTGCGAGGGCCACTCGTGACCGGCCCCTGCTGTGATGTAGATGATGGGAAATGCCGGATCGATTTCTCGGGCTTGCCGCCCGGTGATCCAACCGCTCATCCTGCCCCTCAAATTGATGTCGAGAACGAGCGCGCGATAGCGGCCCACGCGACCCTTGAGCAGCGTGAACGCTTCTTCACCGGAGGCCGCGACGGCGGGCTCAAAGCCTGCATCGGTCAGAGCATCTTCGACGATGCGCTGTATGTCGCTATCCTCCTCGACGACCAATATCACCGGCTTCTCTGCCACGTTGCTCCCCCGCTTAAGCACAACCATGGACTAGGCGAATACGCCGGGGGCTCGTACCAGCTCTTTCGCCAAGCGTACGCCCGGCAGCGCAGGCCGGTGGTGAGCGAGAACGGCGCGCCTGGCGTCACGGTATCGCGGCTCGCCGATTTGGCGCTGAGCGAGGCGGACCTCAAACGGCCATAGATCGCCGCGTGTGCGCTCTATCGCCGGGGCGGCCCTAGGAGGCCGCGCCGGAGTGCGACGGCGGTAAAATAGCCCGGAGCGATTTACCGGCGGCAATGTCCTACGGCGGAGGGATGACGCTCTACGGGCTCGGCATTCGACCGATCTCGCTGATTCAGCTTGCCCGCAACCGGGACCGCGAACTTGCGAACCACTGACGGCGCGAAGCGACGCAATATAAACGACGCCACCACTTCGGCTTGCGTCGTCAGGCGAGATGGCAAGCGAAGGTCCAGGGCCGCAACGCTGGCGCTCGTCTCAGTCCGAGCTTGCGGGGTTCGTCGGCGCAAGACTGCCGCAACGCAGCATGACCGCTTCCCAATCCATCCGGTCCTATTTGGACTCGCAGGTGGCGGATGTCCGTATCTCCCGCGCATCCCAATGTCTGATATAATTGATATGTGCCGGGTTCGTCCAAGAAGGCCCGCATAAAAAATTGATCCCCGGAGAAGCACTGCCGTCGAAATGGCCGCGGGCCGCGGTTTTATTCAATGCGCAATCATCCACAGGGGAAAACGCCATGAAACGTCGTCAATTTCTAAGTACGGCAGGCGCTGGCCTCGCCGCGTCTGCCGCCGTTGTTGCGCCAGCCATCGCTCAGTCGATGCCTGAACTGAAGTGGCGCTGCACCACGAGTTGGCCGAAGTCACTGGATGTGCCTTTCAGTGCATCAGAGACGATCGCGAAATATGTTGCAGAAGCTACCGACAACAAGTTTCAGATTCAGCCCTTCGCAGGCGGCGAGATCGTGCCTGCTTTGCAGGCGGTCGATGCGGTAAGCAACGCAACGGTCGAAATGTGCCACACCGCCGCCTATTATTTCATCGGCAAGGATCCGACCTTCGCACTCTATTGCTCGGTACCGTTCGGCCTGAACTCGCGCCAGCAG